>NZ_JAAGNB010000377.1:0-3835 GCF_010550475.1 Amycolatopsis sp. SID8362 | reverse complement strand
GGCGCGCTCGGGACCGAGGAAGCCCTTTCCCTGTTCGACGCGGCCCAGGTGGCCGGCACCGGCTGCGTCGTGCCGGTGCGCGTCGACCTCGGCGCGCTGCGGGCCCAGGCCGAGCACCTGCCGACGTTGTGGCACAGCCTGGTCCGCGTCCGCACGCGCCGCGCGGCCGGTCCGGTGCCGGGCGCCGAAGGACTCGCCGCGAAGCTCGCCGGGCTGAGCGCGGACGACGTCCGCCGGTTCCTGCTCGACCTCGTCCGGACGCACGTCGCCGCCGTCCTCGGGCACGACGGCGCCGAAGCCGTCGAGCCGGCGAAAGCGTTCAAGGACCTGGGTTTCGACTCGCTGACCGCCGTCGAACTGCGCAACCGGCTCACCGCGGTGACCGGCCTCCGGCTCCCGGCGACGATCACCTTCGACCACCCGAACCCCCAGGCGCTCGCCGCGCTGCTGCAGACCGAATTGGGCGGTGGCACCGAAACCAGCGCGCCGGCGGTGGTCACCACGGTCGCCGACGACGACCCGATCGCCATCGTCGCGATGAGCTGCCGCTACCCGGGCGACGTGACGTCGCCGGAAGAACTGTGGCACCTGGTCGAAACCGGCCGCGACGCGCTCACGGCGCTGCCCGCCGACCGCGGCTGGGACCTCGCCGCGCTGGACGGTGCCGAGGGCGGGTTCGTCCACGACGCGGGCGGGTTCGACGCCGAGTTCTTCGGCATCTCGCCGCACGAAGCCCTGGCCATGGACCCGCAACAGCGGCTGCTGCTGGAAATCTCGTGGGAAGCACTGGAACGCGCCGGGATCGACCCGCGCTCGCTGCGCGGCAGCAGCACCGGCGTGTTCGTCGGCGCCGCGCACCAGGCGTACGGCAGCGGCGTGGCCGAGGTGGCCGCCGGCGTCGAGGGGCACCTGCTGACCGGCAACGCGACCAGTGTCGTCTCCGGCCGCGTTTCCTACACTTTCGGCTTCGAAGGTCCCGCCGTCTCGGTGGACACCGCGTGCTCGTCGTCCTTGGTCGCGCTGCACTGGGCGGTCCAAGCGCTGCGCGGCGGGGAATGCGACCTCGCGCTCGCGGGCGGTGTCGCGGTGATGGCGCAGCCGGGCATGTTCGTCGAGTTCGACCGCCAGGGCGGGCTGTCCTCGGACAGCCGCTGCAAGGCGTTCGCCGAGTCCGCCGACGGCACGGGCTGGGGCGAGGGTGCGGGCCTGGTGCTGCTGGAGCGCCTGTCCGACGCCCGCCGCAACGGGCACGAAGTCCTCGCCGTGGTACGCGGTTCCGCGGTGAACTCGGACGGCGCGTCCAACGGCCTGACCGCCCCCAACGGTCCTTCACAGCAACGGGTCATCCGCGCCGCACTGGCCGGAGCCGGGCTCGCACCGTCCGAAGTGGACATGGTCGAAGCGCACGGCACCGGCACCACCCTCGGCGACCCGATCGAAGCGCAGGCCCTCCTCGCGACCTACGGACAGGACCGCGAAGAGCCGCTGTGGCTGGGTTCGCTCAAGTCGAACATCGGGCACACGCAGGCCGCCGCGGGCGTCGCCGGGGTGATCAAGGTCGTCATGGCGCTGCGGCACGGCGTCCTGCCGCGCACCCTCCACGTGGACGCGCCGTCGTCGCGCATCGACTGGGAGTCCGGCGCGGTCGAGCTGCTCACGGAAGGACGGCGCTGGCCCGATACCGGCCACCCGCGCCGAGCCGGGATCTCGTCGTTCGGCATCTCCGGCACCAACGCCCACACGATCATCGAGCAGGCCCCGGCGGTCGTGCCCGTCGCTCCCGACACCGAGCCCGAGCCGGGGGTGATCCCGTGGCTGCTGTCCGCCCGTGACGCGGACGCCCTCGCGGCGCAGGCCGACCGCCTCCGCGCCCACGTCGAGTCCCGACCGGAGCTTTCCCCGGCCGACGTCGGTCATTCGCTGGCCCATTCCCGCGCCGCACTCGACCACCGCGCCGTGGTGTTCGGCAGTGGCCGGACGGAACTGCTGGCCGCACTGGAGAACCCGCCGGTCACCGGCATCGCCCGCCCGGACCGGCGTTTGGCGGTGTTGTTCACCGGCCAGGGTGCCCAACGGTCCGGCATGGGCGAGCAGCTCTATGCTCGCTTCCCGGTCTACACCAAGGCTTTCGACGAGGTCCTCGCTCACTTCGATCCCGCACTCCGCGAGGCCTTCGCCACCCAGGCTCTCCTAGACCGCACCGAATTCACCCAGCCGGCCTTGTTCGCGCTCGAAGTCGCCCTCTACCGCCTGATCGAGTCCTTCGGCATTCGCCCCGACTTCGTAGCGGGCCACTCCATCGGCGAAATCTCCGCCGCCCACGTCGCCGGCGTCCTGTCCCTGGAAGACGCTTGCCGTCTAGTCTCCGCCCGCGCCTCCCTGATGCAGGCCCTCCCGCCAGGCGGCGCGATGGTCTCGATCGCCGCCCCCGAGTCCGCCATCGTCCTGACCGCGGGTGTCTCGATCGCCGCGGTCAACGGCCCCGAGTCAGTCGTCATCTCCGGCGACGAGTCCGAGGTCTTGGCCATCGCAGCCCAGTTCCCCAAGACCAAGCGCCTCGCGGTGAGCCACGCGTTCCACTCACCGCTGATGGACCCCATGCTCGAGGACTTCCGCGCCGTCGCCGAGTCTCTGGAGCACCGCCCCGCGACGATACCGGTGATCTCGAATGTGAGCGGTGCTCTCGCTGAGCCGTTCACCGCGGACTACTGGGTGCGGCACGTGCGTGAGACGGTCCGCTTCGCCGACGGCGTCGCCACGCTGCAGGCCGCCGGCGCCGATGTCTTCCTGGAGTTGGGGCCGGACGCGGTGCTCAGCGCGATGATCGACGGCGGAACTGTGAGCAGTGCTCTACGACGAGACCGCTCTGAAGAGAGAGCACTGCTCGCGGCGTTGGGCACTGTTCACGTCAACGGAGTCGACGTCGACTGGGCCGGGTTTTACCCCGGTGGCCGACGGGTCGACCTGCCCACCTACGCGTTCCGGCACCGGCGCTACTGGCTCGCCGGCGAGCCTGGCACCGCGCCCGCCACCGCGGCCGGTGGGGACTCGGGGTTCTGGGACGTCGTCGCGAGCGGCGAACTGGCCACCGAACTGGAGCTGGACGACGACGTCGCCGCGGCGGTGACCCCGGCCCTGTCGGCCTGGTACCGCCGGCGGCGCCAGGAGTCCACTGTGGATTCGTGGCGGTACGGCATCGCCTGGCGCCCGGTCACGCCGGAGGCCGCCGCGGCCGTCGGGAACTGGCTGCTGGTCGTGCCGGAAGCGGGCGAAGCCGGTGTCGTGGCGGGGGTCGCGCAGACGATCATCGAACGCGGCGGGCGGATCACCCCGGTCCGGATCGACCCGCTGCTCCCGCGCGCCAAGTTCGCCGAGCGGGTACGCGCCGCGCTGGACGATTCCGAAGTGGACGGTGTGCTTTCGCTGCTGGCCCTCGCCGAAACCGGGATCGCGGCGGGCACGGCCACGCTGCTGCAAGTCCTCGGCGACCTCGGCACCGGCGGCCGGCTGTGGTGCCTCACCCGGGGCGCCTTCGCGGCCGTGCGCGCCGATCGCGTCGACGCGCCGGTCCAGGCGCAGGTCTGGGGCCTCGGCCGGACGGCGGCCATGGAATACCCCCAGCGCTGGGGCGGCCTGATCGACCTCCCCGCCGAGCTGGACGACCGTGGCCGCGAACGGCTCGCCGCCGTGCTCGCGGGGACCGAAGACGAGGTCGCGCTGCGCCCGTCCGGCGTCTTCGCGCGACGGCTGGAGCGCCGCACCGCGACGCCGGGTGAAACCTGGCAGCCGCGGGGAACCGTGCTGGTCACCGGTGGCACCGGCGCGCTCGGCGCCC
>NZ_JAAGNB010000277.1:0-1632 GCF_010550475.1 Amycolatopsis sp. SID8362 | reverse complement strand
CGCCGCCGCGCGCTGCTCGGCGTCGGCGTGCGCGCCGACCTGACCGACCCCGCCGACACGGCCCGCGATCTGGTGCTGCGAAGCACGTCCGGCGGCGTCGACCTCGACCTCGTGGACGGCGTGGACGCGCTCTGCCAGGACCTCGCGGTCGGGCTGACCACGCTGCGCGGCAGCGACCCGTTCAACCTGCGGTTCGGGTTTCTCGGCCTGACGCCGATGGTGGAGCAGACGTCGCCGGTGCTGGCGCGGGAAGGCCTGCGCAGCGCGGTGGTCGAGCTGGTCGCGGCCGACCCGCGGGTGCGCCGCGTGGTCGACCTGTCCGCGACGTCGCCCACCGGCGACGTCGCTTCCCGCCGGCTCGACGTGGTCGTCTCGTTCGAGGCGGTCAGCGGCGACCCGGCGACCTTGAACACCGGCGGCCTCGCCTCCGGCACGCCGTTCGGGGAGGTGGCCCCGTGAGCGACGAGACCAGCATCGACCTGACCGACGTCCTCGCCGTCGACGCCACCGTCACCCGCTCCAGCGGCAGCGCCGGGTTCGGCGTGACCCCGGCGGGGTTCCTGCCCAAGCCGTTCACCCGGCTGCTGGCCGAGAAGATCGCGCTCGCGCAGCAGCTGATCGACCCGGCCATCGACCTCTCCAGCGGCAGCGTCGTGCGCAAGCTCCTCGAGGTCACCGCCCTGGAGGACGCGCGGACCTGGGCCGCGCTGGCGGCGGAGTACGACGACAGCTTCGTCGTGACGGCCCGCGGCCGCGCGCTGTCCGACCTCGGCGAGGAGCTCGGGATCACCCGGCCGTTCCTCAGCGCGACCGGCTCGGTGGCGCTGACGCTGGCGAAGGCGCTGCCCTCGGGCGTGCCGAAACTGGTGCTGCCCCGGGGTTCCCGGCTTTCGACGCCGGGCGGGCACCGCGTCGCGCTGGCCGCCGCGGTCCAGTTCACCACCGGGGTGAGCACCGCCGTCGTGCCGGTGACGAGCTTCGACCCGGGGCCGGTGGGCAACCTCGACCCCGCCGTGACCGACGCCGCCGGCGGTCACCCGCAGCGGATCGACCGGTGGGAGATCGCCGACGAGAAGCTCGCCGCGATGATCGCGGCCGACGTGGCGGCCGGGTTCCTCGCCACGGCGTCGTCGATCGGCCAGGGACTGGTGCGCGTCCAGCACACGCAGGCGCTGACCGGCGGCAACGCGCAGTTCGACGACGACCGCTACCGGGCGCTGCTGCTCGCCGCGCCGCGGTCGCTGTGGACGGCGGACGCGATCGCGGCCACGGTGGCGCTGGTCCCCGGCGTGCGACAGGTCGTCGTGCGCGACGGCTGGGGCGGGCTCGACCTGTCGCAGTCGATCTTCGGCCAGTTCGCCTTCTTCGAACGGCTGTTCGCGGCCGACCGCGACCTGTCGTCGCCGTTCTTCGTCACCGTCCTCGTCGCGCCCACCGAAGCCGCGGTCTGGGACGGCGCGGCCGGGCTGCGCGCGGCCGTGCAGCAGGCGATCCGGGACGTCCGCCCGGTCGGGATCTTCCCCGACGTGGTGCGGGCCGAGCAGGTGTTCTTCACCGTCCAGGCCGACGTCGTGACTTCGGGCCTGCCGCTGCCGTCCGGGTCCGTCGCGAGCCGCAACCTCAGCCCCGCCG
>NZ_JAAGNB010000222.1:0-445 GCF_010550475.1 Amycolatopsis sp. SID8362 | reverse complement strand
CGTCGCCGCGCGCACCTTCGCCCACGCCGAAGCGATCCGGCTGCTGAAGGAAGCGCTGACGCTCGTCCGCGCCCGCCCGCCGAGCGGCGACCGCGACCGCGCGGAGCTGGCCGTCCTCGAAGCGCTCGCCGGACCGCTCAACGCCCGGCACGGCTACTCCTCCCCCGAGCTGCAGCACACGCTGGAGCGTTCGCTCGAGCTCGCGGAGTCCTCGGGCAGCAAGGATTCCGCGCTCACCGCCTTGCTGGAGCTGTGGTCGTCCCGGTTCGTCCAGGGCCGGACCGCGCAGGCGCACGAGTCGGCCGAACGCGCGCTCACGCTGGTCGCCCCCGGGACGAGCCCCGCGCTCAGCGGCTCGGCGCACTTCATCGTCGCGGGCTCGTCGGTGAGCCTCGGGCGCCCGGCCGAGGCGCTGCGGCACTTCGAGCTGGGCGCCGAGCGCACG
>NZ_JAAGNB010000175.1:0-223 GCF_010550475.1 Amycolatopsis sp. SID8362 | reverse complement strand
GCCCGCCCGACAGCCCGCTGCCGCCGCTGCCGAGCAGCGTGGCCGGGTCGACGTCGTCGAGGGCTGCCTGGTGAAGCGCTTGGCGGAGGTCGGCCTCGGTCGCCGTGGGGCGGGCGAGGCGGAGGTTCTCGGCGACCGTCGTGGCCGCAAGCATCGGCTCCTGTGGTGCCCACGCGACCGCGTCCGGGACCGCGACCACGCCACCGCGCGGCGCGAGGAAGCC
>NZ_JAAGNB010000044.1:0-402 GCF_010550475.1 Amycolatopsis sp. SID8362 | reverse complement strand
TCGGGACCAACGGCGGTTTCTTCGTCATCGACCCGCGCGACGGCATCCCCGGCGAGCCCGCCGGCGCCGGCGTCTACCAAGGCGTGCAGCAGAGCGAAGCCACCACCGGCCGTCCGGCGTTGCTGCTGGGCGACCGCCCGTCGATCGGCGTCCCGCGCACCGCGGTCACCGTCGGCGGCCACCCGGTCAACGGCGTCAACCGCAAGCCGGGCGTCATCCGCAACTGCGGCGAGCCCGGCGACGTCCCCACCGACCGGCCGCTGCACGACACGACCTGCACCCACCCGGACGAGCTGGTGCTGTTCACGCCGCAGCTCGGCACCCCGACCCCGGCGGGCGACGGCGTCGAAGCCGTGCTCGACGCCCACGACGTCGTCATCGCGGTGCGCCCGGCGGGCGGCG
>NZ_JAAGNB010001860.1:0-496 GCF_010550475.1 Amycolatopsis sp. SID8362 | reverse complement strand
CGCGCGCCTCGGCGACGTGCGCTCGCGCCAGCAGGCCCGGGATCCGCATGATCGGGTAGCCGCTCGCCCCGGTGTCGCTGCGCAGGAGGTGGGCGTCGGCGGCGTCCCACTCGCCGCGCAGCGCGTGCACCGCCGCGGCCGTCCACGACAGCAACGGGCCGGTGAGCAGGATGCCGGTCCGGTCCTGCAGTTCTTCGGCCTCGCGCACGGTGGTGAGGGCGCTGTCGAGTTCGCCGGTGAGGAACTGCGTGCGCGCCAGCCACGCGCGGGCCCACAGCGAAATCCGCGCGGAGCCGCCGAGGTAGCTGGTGGGCACGGCGGTTTCCAGGTCGACGCGGGCGTCGTCGAGCCGGTCGGTGAGCAGGTTGAGCCAGCCACGCGCCATCGTCGCGCGCTGCGCCTGAGCGCCGTGGCGCAGGCGCGTGGTGAGCTGCTCGTAGTCGCGCCGGGCCTGCTTCGCCCGGCCGGTGGCGGCCAGCCCGAGCCCGCGGATGGC
>NZ_JAAGNB010001802.1:0-731 GCF_010550475.1 Amycolatopsis sp. SID8362 | reverse complement strand
CGCGGCGAAGGCACGCAGGTCGAGGCCGTCGGCGCACGGGTGCCCCCGCCGCATCGCGACGACGAGCGAGTCGTGGCCGATGACCTCGGACCGGAACTCGGGCAGCGCCGGCCGTCCACCGCCGAGTTCGAGGTCCACGCGGCCGTGCCGCAGGTCGTCGGTGTCGGCGGAGTTTTCGGCCAGCACCCGCAGCCGCACGCCGGGGGCGGCCGCCATGAGCCGGCCGGCCAGCACCGGGACCACGGACGCGGCCAGCGCGTCGTGGCACTGGATCGTGAAGGTGCGGTCCAGCCCGGCCAGGTCCAGCTCGCGGGCCGGCGTCAGCACCTCGCGGGCCTGCCGGACCAGCCGGTGCACGTCTTCCCGGACCGACAGCGCGTACGGCGTCGGCGCCATCGTGTGGCCGGTGCGCACGAGGATGTCGTCGCCGGTCACCTTGCGCAGCCGCCCGAGCGTGCGGCTCACCGCCGGCGACGACAGGTGCAGCCGCTCGGCCGCGCCCATCACGCTGCCTTCCTCGAGCAGCGCGTCGAACACGGTGAGCAAGTTCAAGTCCAGGTGCACATCGCCAGAAAACCACAGGAGAAAAAATGACCCACGAACCACTCGCCACCGCCGTCCGCGAAGCCGGCGCCCGGGTGCTGGCGCGCTACGCCACCGCGTCCCGGCCGCCCGGGCTGCCGGAGGTGCTGGCGGACCTGCGCGCCAACGACGCCGCCGTCGCCGAAGTG
>NZ_JAAGNB010001755.1:0-247 GCF_010550475.1 Amycolatopsis sp. SID8362 | reverse complement strand
TGGGCATCCGCCGCCTGTTTCGCGGCCGCGCGGGCGGTCCGCAGGTCGGCGTCCGCCTTCTTCGCGGCCTGCTCGAGTTCGGCGACCCGCGCGAGCTGCTCGGTGACGGCTTCGGCGGACGGCGCCCCGGCCAGGGTCTCGACGAGTTCGCCGTGCCGGCGCCGGGTGGTCGTCACGGCGGTGCTCGCCGACTGTTCGGCCAGCGCCGCTTCTTCCGCCTGCTTCCGGCGCTGCTCGGCGGTCCGCT
>NZ_JAAGNB010001700.1:0-506 GCF_010550475.1 Amycolatopsis sp. SID8362 | reverse complement strand
CCGAACCCGTTCAGCTGCGCGGGCACGAACACGGCCGACAACCCGTGGGTGGCGGCCACCCGCGGGAGGCCGTCGTCGTGGTGCACCGACACCGCGGCGCCGAGCGCGCCCGGCACGTCGGCGGCGATCCGTCGCAGCAGCTCATCGAGCAGAGCGGTCACCCGGACCGGCTCGCCTGTCATCGTTCGGGGACGCAACGTTACCCTCCGTGAAGGGGTCGAACCTTGCTTGGCTCTGTTCTAGCATGTCGTCGTAGTGACGACAAGAAGAGAGTCGTCGAAAGGATGACGATGATGGACGCGACCGATCCCGCCGACGCGGTCCGCCGGATCCACGACGTGGTCGCGGCCGCCCGCGCAGGCCGCGCGGACCAGACCCGGCTGCTGGCGGCGCTGGCGGATCTGCGCCTGCTGCGCGAGGAACTGACCAGCTGGGAACCGGAGCTGATCACGGCGGCCAGGGGAGCGGGCGCGAGCTGGGTGGCGCTGGCTCCGGCGCTCGGCGTC
>NZ_JAAGNB010001643.1:0-657 GCF_010550475.1 Amycolatopsis sp. SID8362 | reverse complement strand
AGCACAGCGACCACGAGCCGGTCAGCAGCCGGGCGGGCGCGGGCAGCGCGTCGGGCGCATCGGGGATGCCGAGCCGCGGCCCGCGCGGGACACCGGCGAGGGACTCCCGCGACACCTGCTCGGTGGCGCGGTGGTCGCCGAGCAGCAGCAGCGCGGACGCGTAGTTGGCCACCGGGTGCAGCCGCCCGTCGAGGTAGACGTACCGGGTGCCGGTCTCCTTTTCCACGATGACCGCGGAATCCTGGCGCCACGCGGTGTTCCCGCCCGGCACGATCAGCCCGTACACCCCGGCGCCCGCCAGCGAGACGATGCCGAGCGCGATCCCGGCGAACGTCGCGCTCCCGGTGCGCCGGAACGGCGGCTGCTCCGGGTCGGTCTCGCGGGTGACGAGCGCGGACGTCGCCCGCTGCACGAGGAACTGGTACGCCTGCAGCTGGTCGCGTTTGGACGCCACGGGTTCAGCCCCCCAGCCCGCGCACGAGCGCGTACAGGTCGAGCACCCAGCACACCACCGGCACGATCGCGACCACCAGCAGGATCTCGGCGTACTCGGCGAAGCGGCCGAGGTACGGATTCGCGCGCCGGGTGCTCAGCAGGACACCGGCGCCGACCGAGCCGGCCGCCACGGCGACCGCCAGCGGCGCGGCGGGCAGCAGC
>NZ_JAAGNB010001595.1:0-459 GCF_010550475.1 Amycolatopsis sp. SID8362 | reverse complement strand
ACTCGGTCAGGTCGGCGGCGGGGGTGAGCGCGCCGGGGACCAGCGAGCCCTCCGCGTGCAGGGTCCACGGCCCGTCGGCCTCCTCGCGGGAGAGCACGTGCACCGGACGGCGGCCGGCGCCGTCCTCGGGGCCGACCGCGACCTGGACCTGCACCCCGGTGCCGGGCGTGAGCGCGAGCGGTGCCCGCAGGGTCAGTTCTTCGACCACCGCGCAGCCGACCTCGTCGCCGGCCCGGATGGCCAGTTCGAGGAAGCCGGTGCCGGGCAACAGGACCGTGCCGAGGACGTCGTGGTCGGAGATCCACGGCTGGGTGGCCGTCGAGAGGCGCCCGGCGAGCACGACGCCGCCGGAGACCGGGAGCGCCACCACGGCCGCGAGCAGCGGGTGCGTGGCCGGGCCGAGCCCGAGCGAGGCGGGGTCGCCACCGGCGACCTGGCCCTGCAGCCAGTAGTGCTGGC
>NZ_JAAGNB010001550.1:0-266 GCF_010550475.1 Amycolatopsis sp. SID8362 | reverse complement strand
AGGTAGAAGCCGCCGCGTTCGCCGGCCGCGATGGTGACCGTCCGCTCCGGGCCGTGGTACCCGGCGGTCGAACACGCGGCGAGGGCGAGCCCGAGGCCGCCGAGCAGGGCGGTGCGCCGCGTGGTGGTCATGGCGCCTCCTGCAGCGGCAGCGTGACGCGGACTTCGAGACCGCGGGGGTGGGCCTGGCGCAGTTCCAGGACCCCGCCGCGGGTGCGCACCTGCTGGTGCGCGATGGCCAGCCCGAGGCCGGTGCCGCGCGGGGCG
>NZ_JAAGNB010001502.1:0-3227 GCF_010550475.1 Amycolatopsis sp. SID8362 | reverse complement strand
CCGTTGAGGCGGGCGTAGGTGGCGGCGGGCAGGACGAGGGTGGTGACGCGGGTGGCGGCGCGGGCGGTGTGGTCCCAGGTGGCGTCGTCCCGGGTGAGGAGTTCGGCGCCGAGGTGGTCGCCGTCGGTGACGGTGGAGAGGGCGGTGTCGTCGCCGTAGGGGCCGGTGCGGTGGCGGGTGACTTTGCCGTGGGCGATGAGGATCAGGGTGTCGAGGGGGGTGTTTTCGGTGTGCAGGGTGGCGCCGGGGTCGTATTCGCGTTGCTCGAACGCCTCCGCCAGCGCCCCGAGTGCGGCTTCGTCGGTGAAGTCGCGCAGGAGGGCGAGTTCGGTGAGTTCGGCGGGGACGACGTGGACGCGGGTGCCGGTGGTGTAGAAGGAGAGTTTGCCGTCGCCGAGGGTGTAGGTGAGGCGCCGGTTGACCCGGTAGGACCCGGCGGGGACGTCGACCCAGGGGAGCTGGGTGAGCAGCCAGCGGGGGGTGATGCCCCGCATCTGGGGGCGGGTTTTGGTGGTGGTGGCCAGGGTCCGCGCGGCGGGGATCCCGAGGGACTGCTGCGCCGCGGCGGGTTCCTCGATGATCGTCACGGGGTCAGCTTTCCCGGCCGAGTTCGACGCTTTCCAGCACCGCCAGCGCGTCCGGGACCAGCACCGCGGCGGAGTAGTAGGCGGAGACGAGGTAGGAGATGATGGCCTGCTCGCTGATGCCCATGAACCGCACGTTGAGGCCCGGCTGGTATTCGTCCGGGAGCCCGGTCTGGTGCAGCCCGATCACGCCTTGGGCTTGTTCGCCGGTGCGCATCAGCAGGATGGAGCTGGTGCGGGTGTCGGAGACGGGGATTTTGTTGCAGGGCAGGATCGGGACGCCGCGCCAGGCGGGGACCTGGTGGCCGCCGAGGTCGACGGAGGTCGGGTAGATGCCGGCTTTGGTGCATTCGCGGCCGAACGCGGCGATGGTGGTGGGGTGGGCGAGGAAGAAGGCGGGGTCTTTCCAGACGAGGGTGAGTAGTTCGTCGAGGTCGTCGGGGGTGGGTGGGCCGGTGCGGGTGGGGATGCGCTGGGCGAAGTCGGCGTTGTGCAGGAGCCCGAAGTCGGTGTTGTTGACCAGTTCGTGTTCCTGGCGTTCCCGGAGGGCTTCGATGGTGAGGCGGAGTTGCTGTTCGGTCTGGTTGTGGGGGGTGTTGTAGAGGTCGGCGACGCGGGAGTGCACGCGTAGGACGGTCTGGGCGACGGAGAGTTCGTATTCGCGGGGTTGGGTGTCGTAGTCGACGAAGGTTCCGGGGAGTTGGGGTTCGCCGTCGTGTCCGGAGGCGAGGGAGATTTCGGCTTCGCCGTGGTCGTTGCTGGCCGCCGATCCCCGCGCCTGGTAGGCCTCCAGGTGCGCTTGCAAACTCTCCGCGCGGGTGAGGATGTCGTCGAAGGCGGACCTTGTCAGGGTGAGGACGGTGCAGGTGGTGACGGCTTTGGCGGTGAATTCCCAGATGCCGTCGGTGTGGGTGAGGGTGGTCTCGCCGAAGTAGTCGCCGTCGGCGAGGGTGGCGAGGGTGGTTTGGTCGCCGTAGGCGCCGGTGCCGGTTTTGGTGATTTTGCCGTGGGCGATGAGGAAGACCTGGTCGGCGGGGGAGCCGAATTCGACGAGGGTGTCGCCGGGTTGGTAGTCGTGCTGGGTGAAGCGGGCGGCGAGTTCGGTGAGGACTTCGTCGTCGTCGTAGCCGCGTAGGGGGGCGAGTTCGCCGAGTTCGGGGGGGATGACGCGGACGGTGGCGCCGGTGGTGGTGAAGGTGACGCGGCCGTCGCCGACGGAGTAGGAGAGGCGGCGGTTGACGCGGTAGGAGCCGGCGTCGACGGTGGTCCAGGGGAGGGCTTTGAGGAGCCAGCGGGTGGAGATGCCTTGCATCTGGGGGATGGATTTGGTGGTGGTCGCCAGTGTGCGGGCGGCGGCCCGGCCCAGGCTCAGCGGTGTGTGCTCGGATTCCACCGGGTCGGTGACGGTCACAGCGAAAACCACCCATCATTCGCGTCGGAGCCGAATTCGCGCGGTCAAGCGAACTCGCGAAATCAACATAGCAACGGCGTGCCACCGCACAATGCCACGATCGGGTCACCGGGGACGATTGGCGGCGCCCGCTCCGCCATTTCGGACACCTCACGGCGGAGGCTCGGTCACCCGGGGTGCGCGGCCGTCACCCGGTCGGGAAATGCCCAGCTCATAAGGGGAACGTCCGGTTGCCGCGTGGAGCGACTACCACGGTCCGGGACCCGGTAACTGGGCCGAACCGGCGAAATTCCCGGCCGGGGTGCGGCCACCCGGATGAATCGAACAATGTACGGTTGTCCGGCCCCAAACCGATGACTAACTTGGGCGATCCCGGTGGTGGAAAACCCCGGTGGGGAAAGGACGTGGATGAACATCTTCGTGGCCGGTGCGCTCTGGGTGGCCGGCGCGGCCGTCGTCGGGGGCCTGATCGCCTACCTGGTCCGCCGGTTCGGCTGGGACGAAGGCCGGCCCGACAACAACGACGCGGCGGGCCAGGTGTTCACCATCGTCGGCGGGCTGCACGCGGTGCTGGTCGCGTTCGTGCTCATCTCGCTGTTCGACGGGGTCGGCTCCGCGAGCCAGGACGCGCAGAACGAAGCTGACAGCCTGGTCGCGGCCACCTGGGCGGCCGACGCGCTGCCCGGCGACACGAAGGACCGGGTGCACCAGCTCGCCGTCGCCTACGCGCGCACGGTCGAGGAGCAGGAGTGGCCGCGCCTGGCCGACGGCGGCGCGATCCCCACGACCGGCTGGACGCAGCTCGACCAGATGCGCCAGGCGGTCGCGGCCGCCGACGTCGACGGGGACTGGGAAATCGACCGCAAGACCGAGGCGAGCAACCAGCTCTGGTCGGTCTACCAGGCCCGCCAGCAGCGGCTGGCCAACTCCGGCGGTGGCGGCGTCGGCGCGGTCGTCTGGTTCGCGCTGATCCTCGGCAGCCTGATCACCGCGATCCTGCTGCCCAACCTGTTCGGCGGCACCCGGCTGGCCGCGCACGTCATCATCGTGTCCACCCTGGCCGGCACGATCACGTTGCTGCTCTTCGCCATCCACGAACTGCAGAACCCGTTCAGCGGCGGGGCGAAAGTGCCGCCGGAGGCGTTCACGACGGCGCTGGACCGGCTGGCTTGACCGCCCCGCGAGCCCGCTGGGCGGCGATGCTCGGCGTGGCCGCGGCGGTCTCGGCGCTG
>NZ_JAAGNB010001456.1:0-330 GCF_010550475.1 Amycolatopsis sp. SID8362 | reverse complement strand
CGCCTCACCGTCAGCCACGCCTTCCACTCCGCCCGGATCGAGCCGATGCTGGCCGAGTTCGAACGAGTCGCGAGTGGACTGTCCTATGCGGACGCCCGGATCCCGGTGGTCTCGAACGTGACCGGCCGGCTCGCGACGGCGGAACTGGGCACGCCCGGGTACTGGGTCCGGCACGCGCGGGAAGCTGTCCGGTTCGCCGACGGTGTCCGGGCGCTCGAAGCCGCCGGGGTCACGGACTTCGTCGAGATCGGCCCGGCCGGGGTGCTGACCGAGCAGGTCCGCGCGACCGCCGCGGCCGCCACCGCCGTCCCGGCCCAGCGCGGCGCCCGG
>NZ_JAAGNB010001404.1:0-544 GCF_010550475.1 Amycolatopsis sp. SID8362 | reverse complement strand
ACCGCACCGGCCCCCACCGCGCCCGCCGCGCCGCCGCCGACGCGGTAGCGCACCGCGCGGACGTTGCGGAAACCCGGCGGCACCGGCGCGCCGTTGACGCCGTCGCCGAAGGTGACCACGCCGGTGTCGTAGTCGACGACGAACACGTGGTCGTCCGGGCCGTAGGCGGCGAGGCTCGGCACCTCCTGCCACCGCGAGGCGCCCTCTTCGGTGGTGCCGAACAGATCCATGCCGGGGTCGTCGTCGACCTCGATGACCACGGTGCCGGCCAGGATCGGGACCTGGCTCAGCCGCAGCCGCCGCCGTTCGGACGGGTTCGCGGGGTCCTGGACGGGCTCCAGCGGCTCGTCGAAGAAGGTGCGGGCGGCGGTGGCGGCGACGGTGTTCAGCCGCAGTCCCGACACGAGCGGGGGCGCGACCGTCAACATGCCTTGCGCGACCTGAAGCCGCAGCCAGCGCAGCGGCGGGCTCGGGCGCGCGGTCGGCGGTTGCCCGGGCGCCCAGGTGCGGGGCAACCGCAGCTCCACGGTGCCGCTGGCGCGCA
>NZ_JAAGNB010001358.1:0-213 GCF_010550475.1 Amycolatopsis sp. SID8362 | reverse complement strand
CACAGCGCGGCCTGCCCGGCCGAGCGCAGCCGATCCGACCGGCCGACGGACACCGCGCCGCGCGTGACGCACCACAGCGGGGCGTCGACGTCGGCCTCGTCGAGGGCCTCGACGAGGGTGCCGGTCGAGACGAGCCCGGCGGAGACCGCCGGGTGCTCCGCCGCCGGTTCCTCCGCCAGGCCCAGCAGCGAGACCACGCCGGTGAAGGGCACT
>NZ_JAAGNB010001305.1:0-553 GCF_010550475.1 Amycolatopsis sp. SID8362 | reverse complement strand
CGACCTACGCGTTCCAGCGCGACCGCTACTGGCTCGAATCCCCGGCCGGCGCGGGTGACGTCGGCTCGGCCGGCCTGGTGACCGCGGACCACCCGCTGCTCGGCGCGGTCGTCCCGCTGCCGGAGACCGGCGGGCTGGTGTGCACCGGCGCGTTGTCGCTGCGCACGCACCCGTGGCTGGCCGACCACAGCCTGCTCGGCACCGTCCTCGTCCCCGGCACGGCGCTGGTCGAGCTGGCCCTGCAGGCCGGGGCGCACGCGGGCCGCCCGGTACTGGACGAGCTGACCCTGGAGGCACCGATCGTGCTGCCCGAGTCGGGCGGGATCCAGGTGCAGGTGGTGGTCGGTGCTTCCGGTGAGGTGACCGTCCACTCACGACTTTCGGGCTCCGAAGACCCGTGGACCCGCAACGCTTCCGGTGTCCTCGGCACGACCGCGGCCGAGGGGCTGGCGCTGACCGAGTGGCCGCCCCCGGGCGCCACCGCCGTCGAGCTGGACGGCGCGTACGCGGCGCTGGCCGAGCGCGGCTTCGGCTACGGCCCGGCGTTCCAGGG
>NZ_JAAGNB010001252.1:0-391 GCF_010550475.1 Amycolatopsis sp. SID8362 | reverse complement strand
GCCCGCTGACGGTGTCGCGGGGCGCCGAGCCGGTCGAGATCGGCGCCGAAAAGCAGCGCCTGATCCTGGCGCTGCTGGCCCTGCAGCCCAACCGGACCGTCCGGCGCGAAGACCTCGTCGACGTCGTCTGGGACGAGCCGCCGCCGTCGTGCCTGGACCTGCTCCACACCTACGTCGCGCGGCTGCGGCGGGCGCTGCGGCCCGCGGACCTCATCGCCACCGACAAGCGCGGCTACCGCCTCTCCGCCGGGGAAAGCGAGCTCGACCTGCTGGAGTTCGAAGCGCTCCTCGCGCGGGACGCCCCGGGCGAGGCGCTCGCGCTCTGGCGCGGCCCGGCGCTCGCCGACGTCGAACGCCTGCGCCAGCACCCCGCC
This sequence comes from Amycolatopsis sp. SID8362, assembly GCF_010550475.1. NCBI lineage: Bacteria > Bacillati > Actinomycetota > Actinomycetes > Pseudonocardiales > Pseudonocardiaceae > Amycolatopsis > Amycolatopsis sp. SID8362. The sequence goes on along the minus strand of NZ_JAAGNB010001252.1, from coordinate 17 downwards.
CGGCTCGCGCTCGCGAT
>NZ_JAAGNB010001197.1:0-789 GCF_010550475.1 Amycolatopsis sp. SID8362 | reverse complement strand
CCGGGCGCCGCACGCCGGCGGGCTCGAGCAGTCCCTCCTCGACCAGGCGCGCCAGCACCTTCGACACCGCCTGCGGGGTCAGCCCGGTGACCTCGGCGACGGTGCCGCGCTCGAGCGTGGGCGTGGTCCGGGCCAGCGCGAGCACCAGCGCTTCGTGGTAGTCCCGAAGGAAAGCCAGGTGCACCGCGTCACCCTAGCGCCGGTACCTGTCCTTAACGCAACAGCGTTGCTAAAGTCGCCGGAATGGAGGACCTCGCCCGGCGCCGCCGCTGGGCCGCCCTGCTCGCCCTGGCCCTCGGGTCGGTGGGGATCGGGCTGACGGAGTTCGTGCCCGCCGGCCTGCTGCCGGAAATGGCGCACACCCTGCTCGGGAACGCCGAACCGGACGCGGTCGCGCGGACGGGGTGGGTGTTCACCGCGTACGCGCTCGGCGTCGTCGTGGGCGCGCCCGTCCTCGCCACGGTCACCGCCCGGCTGCCGCGCAAGCGCCTGGTGCTCGGGCTGCTGGTGCTGCTGGTGGCGGGCACCCTCGCCTCGGCGGTGGCGCCGACGTTCGCCCTGGTGCTGGTGGCCCGGTTCATCGCCGGCCTGCCGCACGGCGCGTACTTCGGGGCCGCCGCCCTGCTGGCGGCCAAGCTGATGGGGCCGGGGAGCGAAGGGCGGGGCTTCGCCGTCGTGCTGAGCGGGCTGACGGTGGCCAACGTGGCCGGGGTCCCGGTGATCACCCGGCTCGGGCAGGCCGCCGGCTGGCGGACCGCGTACCTGGTCATCGCGGGCGTGTTCCTGCTC
>NZ_JAAGNB010001148.1:0-273 GCF_010550475.1 Amycolatopsis sp. SID8362 | reverse complement strand
GCGGGTCTCGGCGGCGTACTCGCGCATCGGCTGCGACGGCACCGCCGCCTTGTCCGGCGGCCGGACCGGGATCACCAGCGACCCCAGCCCGGCCGCCGCGACGGCTTCCCGCATCGCGGCCAGCACCGTGCCCGAGTGGCCACGGCCCTGGTGCTCCGGGTGGACGGCGATCTCCAGCGCGCACGCGGTGTCCGGGACGACGTCGTCGAGCGCGTCCTCCGCGGCCCACACCGCCACCTCGTCCCAGCCGCGGGCCGGCAGCGAACCGCGGCT
>NZ_JAAGNB010001096.1:0-1133 GCF_010550475.1 Amycolatopsis sp. SID8362 | reverse complement strand
GCGGTCACACCGCCCCCACAACCTGGTCAAGCCCCGCTGTCATTCCGCACCCCTCACCGGATTGCCCGCCCCCGCCACGGCACCCGAGTGCTCTTGGCGCCCGGGATCGGTTGCCACGCCCACCGCGGCACGCCGCCCCTGACGGCCACAGCTCGATCGGGCCCCGCCGCCACGCCCCCCGTACGCCGCTCCACCCCGCCACAGCGCCGCCGCCGATGGCATCCCATGCCACCGATTCGCCGCCACATCCCTCGCAAACCGCTGCACCCCGCTGCCGCCCCGGCGTCCGGGTGCCACCGATCCGCCGCCACTCCCCCTCGCAAGTCGCTCCACCCCGCGGCCCTTGGCATCCGACTGCCACCGATTCGCCGCCACGCCTCTCGCAAACCGCGCCACCCGCGGCGGCACGCTGACGCCCCGCGCAAGCCGCGGCCCGACCGAACCTCGCTGCACCGCTCGAAAAACCCTCCACCCCAGCCCTCACGCCGCCCCCGTCATCAGGGCGTTCCACCGCGCCGCCGCGTCGGCCGCGTCCACCGCCGTGATCTGGCCGGCGCCGGCCGCGCCCGATGGTGGCGAACCGAGGCGGATCACCGTGTCCGGGTGCCAGCGGCGGGCCGGGCCGAGGTCCGTGTCCGGGCCCGTCACCACCACGACCACCCCGCCCGGACGGCGGCCCGCCGCCAGCGGGGATGGCAGCAGCGGCGCGTCATCCACCGCGTCCTGCGTAACCAGGCACAACTCGTCCAGCACCACCCGCGCCACCCGCAGCCCACTGTCCACCGGGGTGTCCGTGCCCGTCGTCGTGATCAACCGGCAGTGCTGGCCCGCCGTCGCCGACGCGAACAGCAGGGACGCCACCACCTCGACGGCCTCCTCGAACGCCGCCGCGGTCAGCGATCGGGGCCGGGTGTCGAGCAGGACCGTGCAGCGCAGCTGCGCCGGGTCCGCGTACTCGCGCACCATGAGCCGCCCGGTGCGGGCGGAGGCTTTCCAGTGCAGGTGGCGGACTTCGTCGCCGAGGACGTACTGCCGGACCGCGCGCAGGTCCGCCGAGCCGCGCAGCGGGGGGTCCGTGATCGGCCCGTCGTGGTGGTGCCGCGGGTGGCCGGCCCGCGCCGGGCGAACCGCGT
>NZ_JAAGNB010001048.1:0-10500 GCF_010550475.1 Amycolatopsis sp. SID8362 | reverse complement strand
CCGCGCGTCCGCGAGCGCCCGGCGGATCACGCGCCGCTGAGCGGGTGCGCTCGGCGCGGACAGGCCGTTGGACGCGCCGTCCTGGTTGATCGCCGAGCCGCGGATCACCGCGAGCACGGTCCGGCCCTTCGCGACCGCGTCCGAAAGCCGTTCCAGCAGCACCACGCCCGCGCCCTCGGCCAGCCCCATGCCGTCGGCCGCGCCGGCGAACGCCTTGCAGCGGCCGTCCGGGGCGACCCCGCGCTGGCGGCTGAACTCGATCAGCACGGCCGGGGTCGACATGACCGTCACGCCGCCGGCGAGCGCCATCGTGCATTCGCCGCGCCGCAGCGCCTGCACGGCGAGGTGCAGCGCCACCAGCGACGACGAACACGCCGTGTCGACGGTAACCGCGGGTCCCTCCAGGCCGAGCGTGTATGCGATCCGTCCGGAAAGGACACTGCCCGCCTTGCCCGTCACCAGATGGCCTTCGACGCCTTCGGGTGCCGACTGCATCGCGCCGCCGTAGTCCGAGAACCCGCCGCCGACGAACACCCCCGCCTGCTCGCCGCGCGCCGACGCCGGGTCGATCCCCGCGCTTTCGAACGCCTCCCAGCCGACTTCCAGGAGCAGCCGCTGCTGCGGGTCCATCGCGAGGGCCTCGCGCGGGCTGATCGAAAAGAAGCCCGCGTCGAACTTCCCGGCGTCGCGGTAGAAGCCGCCGCCGCGCGCGTAGGTCGTGCCCTGGCTGTCGGGGTCGGGGTCGTAGAGCGCCTCGACGTCCCAGCCGCGCTCGGCCGGGAACTCCCCGACGGCGTCCCCGCCCTCGTCGACGAGCCGCCACAGGTCGGCGGCCGAGCGGACGCCACCCGGGTACCGGCAGCCGGTGCCGACGACGGCGATCGGCTCGTGCGCCCGGTCTTCGAGGTCGGCCAGCCGCTTGCGGGTGTCGCGCAGGTCGGTGGTGGCCCAGCGGAGGTACTCCCGCAGCTTCTCTTCGGGGGTGTCCATGGTGGTGCTCCTAGGTGCGAAAGGTCAGGGGGTGCGCAGGCCGTCGAGGACGTCGAACAGCTCGTCGTCGGTCGCCCCGGCGAGGTCGCGGTCCCCGGGCGCCGGCTCCGCGGTGTTCAGCCGGCCCAGCAGCGTCGTCAGCCGCAGGGTCAGCTCGGTGCGCGCCGGGCCGTCGGCGACACCGTCCGCGAGCGCCGCCTCCAGCCGGTCGAGCTCCGCCAGGCCCGCCGCCTCGCCGGGCACCAGCTCGGCGAGGACGTGCGTGGCGAGGGCCTGCGCGCTCGGGTGGTCGAAGACGAGCGTGGCGGGCAGCCGCAGCCCGGTGGCCGTCGCGAGCCGGTTGCGCAGGTCGACCGCGGTCAGCGAGTCGAACCCGAGCTCCTGGAACGCTTGGGCCGGGTCGAGCGCCGACGGCGAGTCGTGCCCGAGCACGGTCGCCGCCATGCCCCGGACCAGCTCCAGCACGGTCCGTTGCCGCTCGACGACCGACATTGCCAGCAGCCGCTCCCGAAACGCTTCCATCGCGGGAGTAGCGGCCGCGTCCGCCTCGGCTTCCGCGGCGAGCAGCCGCCGGACGTCCTCGATCCCGCCGAGCAGCGGGCTCGGCCGCGCCGAGGTGAACGCGGCGGTGAACCGCGCCCAGTCGACGTCGGCGACCGCGACGAAGGTGTCGTCGAGGTCGAGCGCCCGCTGCATCCCGCGCATGCCGGCCGCCGTCGCCATCGGGGACAGGCCGTGCCACTCCGGGTTGAGGTCCATCAGGTCCTCGACCACGACGCCGTCGTCGAGCACGTGCCGGGCGTCCCACACGCCCCACGCGATCGACGTCGCCGTGCGGCCCCGCGCCCGCCGCCGCTCGGCGAGCGCGTCCAGGTAGGCCGACCCCGCCGCGTAGGCGCCGTGGTCACCACTGCCCCAGACCCCGGCGATCGAGGAGAAGAGCACGAAGGCGTCGAGGTCACGGTCGGCGAACAGCTCGTCGAGGTGCGCGGCCCCGGCGACCTTCGCGGCGAGGACGTCGGCGAACTCCTCCACAGTGGACTCGGCCAGCGCGGTGAGCCGGATCAGCGCGGCGGCGTGCACCACCGACCGGATCGGCCCGTGCTCGGCCTCGGTCTTCTCGACGAGCGTCGCCAGCGCGTCCCGGTCGGCGACGTCGCAGGCGGCGACGGTGACGTTTCCGAGTTCCTCGGCCAGCTCGGCCATCCCGGCCGCCGCCATGCCCCGGCGGCTGGTGAGCACGAGGTGCTCCGCGCCGTCCGCGGCGAGCTTGCGGGCGATCACCGGACCGAGCGCACCGGTCGCCCCGGTGACCAGCACGGTCCCACGCGGCCGCCACGGTGCCGGAGGTGTGGCCGGCTTGGGCGCACGGATCAGACGTCGGCCGAAGACGCCGTCACCGCGGACGGCGACCTGGTCTTCCGGGCCGCCGCCGGTGATGGTGGCGAGGCAGCGCCGGAGGGCGTTTTCGCCGGGGTCGGCGGGCAGGTCGACCAGGCCACCCCAGCGTTGCGGCTGTTCGAGGCCGACCACGCGGCCGAAACCCCAGGTCTGGGCCTGTACCGGGTCCGGTGGGAGGTCCGTCGCCGTGACGCGCACGGCGCTGCGGGTCACGCACCAGAGGGGTGCGGTGATCCCGGCCTCGGTCAAGCGCTGGGACAGCACGAGGTTCGCGACGAGCCCGGCCGTGACTCCCGGCCGCAGTTCGGACCGGTCCGCGGCGAGCAGGGAGACGACGCCGGTGAAGTCCCCGGCCAGGTCCTCGCCGGGCGCGGTGACCACGACCTCGTGGCCCAGCCTGGCGAACTCCGCGATCAGCGGGTCGTCCGCATCGTCGGCGACCACGAGCCACCGGCCCGGCTCACCCGCAACAGGCTCAGCGGCCGGCTCCCACTCGACGGTGTACCGCATCGAGTCCACAACGGACTCCTCCGCACGGTCCGCTCGCCACCGCGCCAGCGCGGGCAGCACCGAGGCCACCGCCTCGGAGTCGGCGCCGAGCACCGCCGCCAGCTCGGCCGGATCACCCGCGTCCACCGCGGACCAGAACCCGGCGTCTTCCGCTTTCGCGACCCCGGGCAGCTCGAAGTCCAGCCAGAACCGCTGGTGCTGGAACGGGTACACCGGCAGCTCGACCCGCCGACCCCCGCTGAAGACCCCGGCCCAGTCGACCGGCACCCCCTGGACGTACAGCTCAGCGGCCGACAGCAGCACGCGATCCGCGCCACCCGCGTCGCGGCGGAGGGTGCCGCCGGTGACGGCCGGGCGTTCGGCGCGCTCCGCCGTCTCGGCGATCGCCGTCGTCAGCACCGGGTGCGGGCTGCATTCGACGAACACGCCGTGCCCGGCGTCCAGCAGCGCCCGCGTGGCCTCCTCGAACTCCACGGTCTGGCGCAAGTTGCGATACCAATAGGACGCGTCGAGCGTGCCGGTGTCGATCAGCGCACCGGTCACCGTCGAGAAGAACGGCACCCGGCCCGACATCGGCGTCACCGGGGCCAGCAGCTCGGCCAGCCGGTCTTCGATGCGGGTCACGTGGGCCGAGTGAGACGCGTAGTCCACCGGGATCCGCCGGACCCGCACGCCGTCGGCGGCGCACGCGTCCTGGAAGCGGGTCAGTTCCGCCGCCCCGCCGGACACCACGACCGCCCCGGGCCCGTTCACCGCGGCGACCGACAGGTCCGCGTAGTCCGCCAGCCGGGCACGCACGAGATCGGCCCCGAGCGCGACCGAGACCATCCCGCCCTGCCCGGCCAGCTCCCGGATGGCCTGGCTGCGCAGAGCGACGACCCGAGCACCGTCCTCAAGCGACAGTCCACCGGCGACGACGGCCGCGGCGATCTCGCCTTGGCTGTGCCCGAGCACCGCGTCCGGCCGGACGCCGAGCGACTCCCAGACCGCGGCGAGCGACACGAGGATCGCCCACAGCACCGGCTGCACGACGTCCACCCGCTCGATCGGCTCGCCCGCACGAACGACGTCGAGCAGCGAGAAGTCCACATAGGACGTCAGTGCGGCCGCGCACTCGGCCATCCGCGCGGCGAACACCGGGGAGGCGTCGAGCAGCTCGGCCGCCATGCCGGTCCACTGGGAACCCTGGCCGGGGAAGACGAACACGACCTTGCCGGGCGACCCGGCCACGCCTTCCGCGACACCCGGGCCGGCCAGCTTGCCCAGCCGGTCCCGCAGTTCGGCGGCATCCCGGCCGACGACGACGGCCCGGTGCACGAACTCCGACCGCGTCGTCGCCAGGGAGAACCCGACGTCGGCCGGGTGTGCACCATCCACTCGCGACAGCAGGTTCGCGGCCTGGGCCCGCAGCGCGTCGGCGGTGCGAGCCGAGAGCACCCAAGGCACCGCGGGCGGCGTCACCGGCTCGGCGACCGCCGTGCTTTCCGGCGCCTGTTCCAGGATCACGTGCGCGTTGGTGCCGCTGACGCCGAAGGAGGACACCCCGGCGCGGCGCGGCTTCCCGCCCGGCGCCCACGGCCGCGGCTCGGTGAGCAGCTCGACCGAACCGGCCGTCCAGTCGATGTGCGTCGAGCGCTCCTCGGCGTGCAGCGTGCGCGGCAGGACGCCGTGGCGCAGGGCCATGACCATCTTGATCACGCCCGCGACGCCGGAAGCGGCCTGCGTGTGCCCGATGTTCGACTTGACGCTGCCCAGCCACAGCGGCTCCGACCGGTCCTGGCCGTAGGTGGCCAGCAACGCCTGCGCCTCGATCGGGTCGCCCAGCGCGGTCCCGGTGCCGTGCGCCTCGACCGCGTCCACATCGGACGGTGCCAGTCCGGCGTTGGCCAGCGCGGCCCGGATCACCCGCTGCTGGGACGGACCGTTCGGCGCGGTGAGGCCGTTCGACGCGCCATCGGAGTTGACCGCGGAGCCGCGGATGACCGCGAGCACGGGGTGGCCGTTGCGCCGCGCGTCGGAAAGCCGTTCCAGGACGACCATGCCGATGCCCTCGGCCATGCCCATCCCGTCCGCGCCGGCGGAGAACGCCTTGCAACGCCCGTCCTTCGCGAGCCCCCGCTGCCGGCTGAACAGCACGAACGGCGCCGGGGACGCCATCACGGTCACGCCGCCGGCGATCGCCAGCTCACTTTCCCCGCTGCGCAGGGACTGCCCGGCCATGTGCAGCGCGACCAGCGACGACGAGCACGCTGTGTCGAGGGTGACGGCCGGGCCTTCGGTGCCGTAGGTGTAGGCGAGCCGGCCGGCGGTGACGCTCATCGAAGTCCCGGTGAGCAGGTGCCCCTCGGTCCCTTCCGGCGGCTCGGCCAGCCCGGCGCCGTACGACGACGTGCTGGCGCCGACGAACACGCCGGTCCGGCTCCCGCGCAGGCTGGCCGGGGTGATGCCGGCGCTTTCGAACGCCTCCCACGAGGTCTCCAGCAGCAACCGCTGCTGCGGGTCCATCGCGAGGGCTTCACGCGGGCTGATCCCGAAGAACGCCGGGTCGAATTCCGCGACGCCGTCGAGGAAACCGCCTTCCCGGACGTACGTCTTGCCGGGCGCGTCCGGGTCGGGGTCGAAGAGCCCGCCGAGGTCCCAGCCGCGGTCGGCGGGGAACCCGGAGATGCCTTCGCCGCCCGCGTCGAGCATCCGCCACAGGTCGTCGGGCGAGCCGACGCCGCCGGGGAACCGGCAGCTCATGGCGACGATCGCGAGGGGTTCGTCGGTGCTCGTCGTGGCGACGGCCACGGCCTCCTGCCCGCCACCGAGGTGCCGCGCCAGCGCTTCGGGGTTCGGGTAGTCGAAGACGAGCGTCGCGGGCAGCCGCCGTCCGGTCGCCGCCTGGAGGCGGTTGCGCAGCTCGATGGCCGTCACGGAGTCGAAGCCGAGGTCGCGGAACGCCCGCTCGGCGTCGACGTCGGCGCCGGAGTCGTAGCCGAGGACGGCCGCGACCTGCGCGCGGACGACCCCGAGGAAGTCGGCCTGCGCTTCCGGCGCCGCCTCGGCGACGAGCCGCCGGACCTCGGGGATCTCGCGGAACAGCGGGCTCGGCGTCCCGGACACGGCGACGACGCGGGCCCAGTCGATGTCGACGACGACGGCGCTGGTCTCGTCGTGGTCGAGCACGCGCTGCAGCGCCGCGATCGCCAGGTCCGGGTCCATCGCCGGGACACCGCGGGAGAGCATCCGCTCCTCGACGGCGCCGGTGGCCATGCCGCCGGCCGCCCAGTGCCCCCAGACGACGGCGGTCGCGGGCAGCCCCTCGGCCCGCCGACGGCGCGCGAGGGCGTCGACGAAGGCGTTGCCGGGGGCGTAGTTGCCCTGGCCCGCGGCGCCGAACATGCCGCCGAAGGAGGAGAACAGGACGAACGCGTCGAGGTCGCGATCGCGGGTCAGCTCGTGGAGGTTGACCGCGGCTTCGGCCTTGACCCGCAGGACGTGCTCGACCTGCCCGAGCGTGAGCTGCTCCAGCAACGCGTCATCGAGCGCGGCGGCGGTGTGGACGACGGCGGTCAGCGGCACGTCTTCGAGCAGGGCCGCGAGCGCCGCCCGGTCCGCGAGGTCCACTGTGGACACCGTGACCCGGCAGTGCGTCTCCAGTTCGGCGACCAGCTCGGGGGCGCCGGGAGCGTCGAGACCCCGGCGTCCGGTGAGGATGACGTGCTCGGCGCCACCGCGGGCGAGCCACCGGGCGACGTGCGCGCCGAGCGCCCCGGTACCCCCGGTGACGAGCACGGTTCCCTTCGGCCGCCACGTCTTCGCGGTCCCGCCGTCGGTGGCGTGGGCCAGCCGCCGGGCGAGCACCCCGGAGGCCCGGACCGCGAGCTGGTCTTCCCCGCCGGGCGCGGCCAGCACGGCGGCGACGTGCCCGGCGGCGTCCCCGGTGGCGGGCAGGTCGATCAGGCCACCCCAGCGGCCGGGGTGCTCCTGGCCGACGACCGGGCCGAGTCCCCAGACCAGGGCTTGCTCGGGGTCGACGGCGGGGTCGGCCGGGCCGGTGCTGAGCGCACCCCGGGTGATGACCCAGAGCGGCGCTTCGACACCGGCATCGCCGAGTGCCTGGACGAGGGTGACGGTGGCGGCGTGCGCAAGCGGGACGGCCGGGTAGTCCGGGTGCCGCCCGGGCGCGGAGGCCAGGAGGGAGAGGACTCCGGTGACGTTCTGGTGCTCGCCGAGGAGAGTCGCGAGCGCCGCGCGGTCGGCGGCGGGGTCGACGACGAGTCGCATGACATCGGCGCCTTGGGCCGCCAGGGAAGCTTCAAGCGGATCAGTACCGTCTTCGGGAAGCACCAACAGCCAACGGCCGGTCAGCTTGGCCGCAGCAGGCCGCAGGGGTCGCCAGGTGACGCGGTACCGCCAGCCATCCACAGTGGACCGCTCCTGACTACGCCGCCGCCAGGACGACAGAGCCGGCAGCACCGAGTCCAGTGCCTCCCGCTGCTCCTCGTCAACTCCCAGCGCACTGAGATCCGCGCGCTCCAGCGCGTCCCAGAACCGGTCGTCGACGGGGTTCGCCGAGCGCGGTTCCGGCTCACTGGGCCAGAACCGCCGGTGCCGGAACGGATACGTCGGCAGCTCGACCCGAGTCGCACCAGTCCCGCGGAACGCCACCGTCCAGTCGACCGGGACACCGGCCACGAACGCCTCCGCCAGCGACCGCGCGAGCCGGTCGGCACCACCGTCGTCCCGACGCAGGGTGCCGGTGGCCACCACTTCACGCGCGTCGGCCGTCTCCTCGACTCCCGCTGTCAGCACCGGGTGCGCGCTGCACTCGACGAACGCCGTGTGCCCCGAGTCCAGCAACCCACCGATCGCCCGGTCGAACCGCACGGGTTCGCGCAGGTTGCGATACCAGTAAGCCGCATCCAGGGCAGCGGTGTCGAGCACCTCGCCCGTCACCGCGGACACGAACGGGACCCGCCCGGACCGCGGCGTCACCTCGGCCAGCACCGACGCCAGCTCATCGGCCAGCAACTCGACCTGCGCCGAATGCGACGCATAGTCGACGGCGATCCGCCTCGCCCGCACGTCCACCGACGCCAACAACTCATCGAGCGCCGAAGCCTCGCCCGACACCACGACCGACGACGGCCCGTTCACCGCCGCCACGGAAATCCGCGCGCCCCACGGCGCGATCAGCTCACGAGCACGCTCGACCGGCGCGGCCAGCGACACCATCCCGCCCAGCCCGGACAACCGCAGGATCGCCTTGCTCCGCAAGGCAACAACCCGCGCACCGTCCTCAAGCGACAGTCCACCCGCAACCACCGCGGCCGCGATCTCACCCTGCGAATGCCCGACAACCGCGTCAGGCTCGACGCCGTAAGAGCGCCACACCTCCGCCAGCGACACCATCACCGCCCACAGGACCGGCTGCACGACGTCCACCCGCGAAAGGTCACCGTCGAGCGCGTCCAGGAGCTTCCAGTCGACAAAGGGCTCCAGCGCCGTCGCGCACTCCGCCATCCGCGCGGCGAACACCGGCGACGAGCCGAGCAGCTCGCGACCCATCCCGGTCCACTGCGAACCCTGCCCCGGGAACACGAACGCCACCCGGCGCCCCGGCCGGGCCACCCCGGTGATCGCGCGGCCGTTGAGGACGACCGCGCGGTGCTCGAACAGCGCGCGGGTCGTGACCAGCGAAAACCCGACGTCCAGCGGGTCACCGTCGACCGACGAGATCTGAGCCTGCAACGCTTCCGCGCTCCGGGCCGAGAACACCCACGGCACCACCGGCGGCACCACCCGCTCGACCTCAGCGGTCGCCGCCGCGGGAGCCGCTTCGAGGATCACGTGCGCGTTGGTCCCGCTGATCCCGAACGACGACACCGCCGCTCGCCGGGGACGGCCCGTCGACGGCCACGGCTCGGGCTGCGCGAGCAGCCGGATCGCGCCGGACGACCAGTCCACGTGCGGGGTCGGCGTCGCGGCGTGCAGGGTGCGCGGCACCGTGTCGTGGCCGAGCGCGAGCACCATCTTGACGACGCCGGCAACCCCGGCGGCGGCCTGCGCGTGGCCGATGTTCGACTTGACCGACCCGAGCAGCAACGGGTGCGCGCGGTCCTGGCCGTACGTCGCCAGCAGCGCGTCGGCTTCGATCGGGTCGCCCAGGGACGTCCCGGTCCCGTGCGCTTCGACGACGTCCACATCGGACGGCCGCAGGCCCGCGTTCGCCAGCGCCGCGCGGATCACGCGCTGCTGCGACGGACCGTTCGGCGCGGTGAGCCCGTTGGACGCGCCGTCCTGGTTCACCGCGGTCCCGCGTACGACCGCGAGCACCGGGTGCCCGAGCCGCCGCGCGTCGGAAAGCCGTTCAACCAAGAGCATGCCGACGCCCTCGGCCCAGCCGGCGCCGTCGGCGTCGGCCGAGAACGCCTTGCAGCGCCCGTCCCGCGAAAGCCCGCGCTGGTGCGAGAACTCGACGAACGTGCCGGGGGTGGCCATCACCGTCGCGCCGCCCGCCAGCGCCATCGTGCACTCGCCCGACCGCAGGGACTGGACGGCCAGGTGCAGCCCGACCAGCGACGACGAGCACGCCGTGTCGACCGTGACGGCCGGGCCTTCGAGCCCGAACGTGTAGGCGATCCGGCCCGACGCGACGCTGCCGGAGTTGCCGACGCCGAGGAAGCCCTCGACGTCGTCCGGGCCGTCGGACAGGCGGGGGCCGTAGTCGTGGTACATCAGCCCGGCGAACACGCCGGTGCGGCTGCCCCGAAGCGTGCCGGGGTCGATGCCCGCCCGCTCGAACGCCTCCCACGCCGCTTCCAGCAGCAGGCGGTGCTGCGGGTCCATGGCGAGGGCTTCCCGCGGCGAGATGCCGAAGAATCCGGGGTCGAAGTCGGCGGCGCCGTCGAGGAACCCGCCCGCGCGGACGTAGGTCTTGCCCGGCTTCGGCTCGGGGTCGTACAGCCCGTCGACGTCCCAGCCGCGGTCGGCCGGGAACTCGCCGATGGCGTCGACGCCGTCGGCCAGGAGCCGCCAGAAGTCCTCCGGCGAAGTGACACCGCCGGGGAACCTGCAGCTCATCCCGACGATCGCGATCGGCTCGTCCGACGCCGCCGCGATCGCCGTCTCCCGGACGGCCGAAGCGCCGCCGAGTTCGGTACGCAGGAACGCGGCGAGCGCGGCCGGCGTCGGGTGGTCGAACACGAGCGCGGCGGGCAGCCGCAGCCCGGTCGCGGCCGACAGCCGGTTGCGCAAGTCGACGGCGGTCAGCGAGTCGAACCCCAGGTCCCGGAACGCCATCGTCGTATCCACAGTGGACACGTCGGCGTGGCCCAGCACCACGGCCACCTGCGTACGGACGATTTCGGTCAGCAGGCGCTCGCGCCCGGCGTCGTCGAGGCCCGCCAGCCTCGACCGCAGGCCCGGGTCGACCGCGGCCGCCCGTGCGGGCACGAGCTTGCGCAGCACCGGCGGCACCGGCTGGTCGCGCAGCATGGCGATGTTCAGCTTCACCGGCACGAGCACCGCGTCGGCCAGGGTGCGGGCGGTGTCGAACAGCGCGAGGCCCGGTTCGTCGGCCAGCGGCGGGAAGCCGGCGCGAGCCATCCGCCG
>NZ_JAAGNB010000947.1:0-834 GCF_010550475.1 Amycolatopsis sp. SID8362 | reverse complement strand
CGCAGGTGCTCGCGGAGCCGGTCCAGGCTGAGCCCGCGGGCGCGGATCGCCGCGCGCAGGGCGGCGTCGAACGGGCCCTCGCGCAGCAGCGCCCCGAGGTCGGGGGACGGCACGGCCACCGGACGATGGTAAGCCGCGCCGACCCCGGCGAAAGGTGTTAACAGTTAAGAATCAGACGAACCGGCGGCGCCCGGCGAGCGCGCCGAACACCACCTGCACGACGAGCAGGCCGAGCAGCATCGCCAGCGGCACGGTCCAGCCGCCCGCGAGGTCGTGCAGGAGGCCGAAGAGGAACGGCCCGAGCGCGGCGAACAGGTAGCCGAAGCCCTGCGCCATGCCGGACAGCCGGGCGGTGTCGGCGCCGGTCCGCGCCCGCAGCGCGATCACGGTCAGGGCCAGCGAGAACACGCTCATGCCGAGCCCGATCAGCAGGCTCCACAGCAGCGGCGACCACGCCGGGGCGAACATCAGCCCGGCGGTCCCGGTGAACCCGAACACGCCGAGCGCGGCGATCCACGGCCCCTGCCCGCGCTGCCGGGCGGCCATCGGCGCGACGAAGAGGCTGATCGGCACGGCGATCAGCGAGACCAGGCCGAACAGCAGCCCGGCGTCGTCGCGCGACACGCCCGCGTCCATCAGCACCTGCGGAAACCAGCCCATGGCCGCGTAGGCGTAGAAGGCCTGCAGGCCGAAGAAGACCGTGACGATCCAGGCGAGCCGGTTGCGCAGCAGCGACCGGCCGCCCGCGGCGGCGTCGGCGTGCCTCGGCGCCCGGCCGGTGCCGCGGGCTGCGAGAATCCACGCCAGCAGCGCGACGACGGCCACCACGGCCCA
>NZ_JAAGNB010000902.1:0-259 GCF_010550475.1 Amycolatopsis sp. SID8362 | reverse complement strand
TCCCGATCACCGCGGCGGCCGCCGTGGCAAGGCCGAGCACGCCGGTGACGAGCCGCCACCAGAAGAGGCCGGGGATCTTCAGGTCGGCTTCGTCGTGCGCGGGTCGTTCGGTGAGCCGGGTGAAGGCGAGCGCGCCTATGACAGCTGCCATAAGAAGGACGAGGACGGGACCCCAGGTGACGCCGAGGTCGTCGCGCAGGAGCCCGGCGAGCACCGGCGGCACGGCGACGGCGAACGCACCGGCGGCCAGCCCGAGCAG
>NZ_JAAGNB010000815.1:0-250 GCF_010550475.1 Amycolatopsis sp. SID8362 | reverse complement strand
TCGCCGCGTCGATGCCGTGGCCGGCGACGTCGCCGACGCACAGCAGCACCTCGCCCGTCGGCAGCGCGACCGCGTCGTACCAGTCGCCGCCGACCAGGTGCTCCTTCTCCGCCGGCCGATAGCGGACGGCGGCCCGCAGGCCCGGCATGTCGATCGGGCCCTTGGCCGGCGGCATGATCGCGTGCTGCAGCTGCAGGGCGAGCCGGTTGCGCTCGATCGCCTCCTGCTCGGTCTCCGCGAGCTTGTCCCG
>NZ_JAAGNB010000725.1:0-527 GCF_010550475.1 Amycolatopsis sp. SID8362 | reverse complement strand
CGCTCCAGCAGCTCGGGCGGGGTGTCCGCCGCGGCGTCGATCAGCACGTACCGGCCCGGCTGTTCCGTCTGCGCGGACCGCACCAGGCCCCACACGGCGGCCGCCGCCAGGTCGGGCACGTCCTCGCCCGGCCGGGCCGCCACCGCGCCGCGGGTGACGATCGCCAGGCGGGTGGTGTCCTGCTGAAGCCGGGCCAGCGCCGCCGCCGTGACCTCGTGGACGTCGCCCGCCGGGACCTCGAACAGCTCCGCGGGTCCGGACGAAACGGGCGAACCGACCGGGGTCCACTGGACGTGGAACAGCGGGTCGCGGCCCGCGGTCACCGTCGAGACCGGGCGGGTCGCCAGCGAACCGATCGTCGCCACCGGGGCGCCGGCCGGGTCGGCGAGGTCGAGGTGCCCGTCCGGGGCCAGCCGGACGCGGACCGCCGAAGCACCGACCGCGTGCAGCACGACGTCGGTCCAGGCGAACGGCATCTGCGCACCACCCTCGCCGTCGCCCGCGACCATGCCGGCGTGCAGGGCGGC
>NZ_JAAGNB010000666.1:0-458 GCF_010550475.1 Amycolatopsis sp. SID8362 | reverse complement strand
GGGTCAGCGCGGCGAGCGCGGTCAGCAGCACCGAAACCGCGGCGGCCACGGCGATCCCGTCGAGGAACGGCATGCCGACGGTCAGCAGCCCGGCCAGCGAAACGCACACGGTGACCCCGGCGAAGACCACGCTGCGGCCGGAAGTCGCCGCGGCGGCGGCCAGCGCGTCCGCCGGTGGCGCGCCGTCCCCGCGGCCCTGCCGGTAGCGGGTCAGCACGAACAGCGCGTAGTCCACGCCGACGCCGAGCCCCAGCAGCGCGGCGATCTCGGTGCTGATCTTCGGGACGGTCATGACGTGCGAGAGCAGCGTGACGACGGCCAGCGCGCAGCCCACCGAGACCGCCGCGGTGAGCACCGGGAGCAGCACGCAGGTCAGCGAGCCGAACGTCACCAGCAGCACTAACGCCGCGGCGAGCAGGCCGATCCCGGCGTTGCCCAGGTCCGGCGCGGCCGCCGTC
>NZ_JAAGNB010000615.1:0-2151 GCF_010550475.1 Amycolatopsis sp. SID8362 | reverse complement strand
CTACTGGCTACCGGACCGGCGGGACATCCTGACCGCCGGCCCGGTCACCGAGCGGGTCCCCGAACGCGGAGCCGGGGACCCGCTCGCTCCACTCGACCTGGTGCGCGCCGAGGTCGCGGCGGTGCTGGAGTACGCGTCCGCGGCCGACGTCGACCCCGCGCGGAG
Source organism: Amycolatopsis sp. SID8362 (assembly GCF_010550475.1). Taxonomy (NCBI): domain Bacteria; kingdom Bacillati; phylum Actinomycetota; class Actinomycetes; order Pseudonocardiales; family Pseudonocardiaceae; genus Amycolatopsis; species Amycolatopsis sp. SID8362. The sequence goes on along the minus strand of NZ_JAAGNB010000615.1, from coordinate 1,986 downwards.
CTTCCGCGACCTCGGCGTCGACTCGCTGACCGGCCTCGAGCTGCGCGACCGGCTCGCCGAGGCGACCGGCCGCGCGCTGCCGGCGACGCTCCTGTTCGAGCACCCGACGCCCGAAGCGGTGGCCGCGCACCTCGCCGGCGAGGCAGAGTCCGAAGAGGACTTCACCGCCGCGGTGTCGTCTTCGGACGAGCCGATCGCCATCGTCGCGATGGCCTGCCGGTTCCCCGGTGACGTCCGGACGCCCGAAGACCTTTGGGAGCTGGTCGCTTCGGGGCGGGACGCGGTGTCCGCGCCGCCGTCGGACCGCGGCTGGGACAGCGACGCCGTCCGCGACGGCGGGTTCTTGACCGGCGCGGCCGAATTCGACCCGGCGTTCTTCGGCATCAGCCCGCGCGAGGCGCTCGCGATGGACCCGCAGCAGCGGCTGGTACTGCAGGCGGCGTGGGAGGCTTACGAACGCGCGGGCATCCGCCCGGAGACCGTCCGCGGCCACCGCGACGGCGTCTTCCTCGGCGCGACCTCGCACGAATACGGCCCGCGGCTGCACGAAGCCGAGGACGGCCACCTGCTGACCGGGACGACGCCGAGCCTGATCTCCGGCCGCGTCGCGCACGTCTTCGGGCTGGAAGGCCCGGCGATCACAGTGGACACGGCGTGCTCGTCGTCGCTGGTGGCACTGCACCTGGCGGTGCGGTCGCTGCGCGCGGGCGAATGCGGGCTGGCGCTCGCGGGCGGGGTCGCGGTGCTGTCCGGGCCGGGGATGTTCGTCGAGTTCGCCAAGCAGGGCGGCCTGTCCGCCGACGGCCGCTGCCGGGCGTTCTCGGCCGACGCGGGCGGCACCGGCTGGGCGGAAGGCGCCGGGGTCGTGCTGCTGGAGCGGTTGTCCGACGCGCGGCGCCACGGCCACCCGGTCCTGGCACTGGTCCGCGGCACGGCGGTGAACTCGGACGGCGCGTCCAACGGCCTCACCGCCCCGAGCGGCCCGGCCCAGCGCCGGGTGATCCGCGCGGCACTGGCGGACGCGGGGCTGACGGCGTCCGATGTGGACGTCGTGGAGGCGCACGGGACGGGTACGGTCCTCGGTGACCCGATCGAGGCCTCGGCCGTGCTGGCCACCTACGGCCAGGACCGTGCGGAGCCGGTCCTGCTCGGGTCGCTGAAGTCGAACGTCGGCCACGCCCAGGCGGCGGCCGGGATCGGCGGCGTGCTGAAGCTGGTGCTGGCCATGCGGCACGGGATCGTGCCGAAGACGCTGCACGCCGATGAGCCCACGCCGCACGTGGACTGGACCTCGGGTGCGGTCCGCCTGGCGACGGAGCCGGTCGCCTGGCCCGCGGGGAAGCGGGTCCGGCGAGCGGCTGTGTCGTCGTTCGGCATCAGCGGCACGAACGCCCACGCGATCCTGGAGGAGGCTCCCGAGCGCTCCGAAGCGGTGACGGACAGCGCGGGTTCGGCGTGGGTGCTCAGCGCCAAGACCCCGGCCGCGCTCCAGCGGCAAGCCCGTGAGCTGCGGGAACACCTCCGCAAGCACCCGGACCTGCCGCTCGGCGGGGTGGCGGCGACTCTCGCCGCCCGCACCCGCTTCGAGTACCGCGCCGGGATCGCCGCCGGTGATCTCGACGCGCTCGAAGCGCTGGCCGAGCACGGGGTTGGTGCGGTCCGGGTCCCGGGCGGCAAGCTCGCCTTCCTCTGCACCGGCCAGGGCTCCCAGCGCGCCCGCATGGCCGAACCGCTCTACGACGCCGACCCGGTCTTCGCCGCCGCCCTCGACGAGGTCTTCGCCGCCCTCGACCCGCACCTGGACCGTCCACTCAAGACGGTCGTCTTCGCCGACGACACCACGCTTCTCGACCGCACCGTCTACACCCAGCCCGCGCTCTTCGCCGTCGAAGTCGCGTTGTTCCGGCTGTTCGAGCACCACGGCGTCCGGCCGGACTTCGTCGCCGGGCATTCGATCGGCGAACTCGCCGCCGCGCACGTCGCCGG
>NZ_JAAGNB010000572.1:0-218 GCF_010550475.1 Amycolatopsis sp. SID8362 | reverse complement strand
CGCCACCCACGCCGCAAACTACGCCGCCGGTGGGCGTGGCGTGGTGGCCGCTCAGCGTTCGGGTGGGGCTGATCCCTCCAGCTCGCGGTACGCGCGGGCGATCGCGCGGAGGCGGGCCACGTCTGCGGCGAACGGTTCGGTGGCCGGGGTGGGGGGTGGGGTTTCCTCGGGTTCGTCCGGGAGGTCGCGGACCAGGCGGGCCGCCGCGGCGGGGGGGG
>NZ_JAAGNB010000529.1:0-202 GCF_010550475.1 Amycolatopsis sp. SID8362 | reverse complement strand
CCCCGCCAGCCCGCGACCGCCGCCGGCTCCGCCCAAGGCCTCGTCGTCCGGACCAGCCGGACCCCCGGCCGCGCCAGCCAGCGCAGCAGGACCCCGACCTCCTCCGGCGGCGCTCCGTGCAGCGGGCCCGGCTCCGGCAGTACCGTCTCCGCCGACGCCACCAGCGCCTCCACCACCGGCATCGGCGGCACCCCGCGCCGGG
>NZ_JAAGNB010000479.1:0-1669 GCF_010550475.1 Amycolatopsis sp. SID8362 | reverse complement strand
CCCGACGCGCCGGGTGCCAGCGAACTCGCCGCCGAGCTGGAAGCGCTCGGCACCCGCGTCACGCTCGCCCGCTGCGATGTCGCCGACCGCGACGCGCTCGCCGCCCTGCTGGCGGACCTCGGCGAGCCGGTCCGCTCGGTCTTCCACGCCGCGGGCACGGTCGAGCTCCTGCCGGTGACCGAGACGACCCTGCCCGGGTTCGCCGAGGTCGTCCGGGCCAAGGTGGCGGGCGCGCGGCACCTGGACGAGCTGCTCGGCGACGACCTCGACGCGTTCGTCCTGTTCTCCTCGATCGCCGGGGTCTGGGGCAGCGGCGACCACGCCGGCTACTCGGCGGCCAACAACTTCCTCGACACGCTCGCCGAGCGGCGCCGGGCCCGGGGCGCGACCGCGACGTCGATCGCCTGGGGCGTCTGGGCCCCGACCGAGATCGAGGGCCAGGGCGGGATGTCCGAAGGCGTCGACACCGGGCAGCTCGCCCGGCGCGGCCTCCCGCTGATGGACCCGGCCACCGCGATCGCGGCCCTGCACGAAACCCTCGGCCACGACGAGACCTTCGCGGTGCTCGCCGACGTCGACTGGGCCCGGTTCCTGCCGGTCTTCACCGCCGGCCGCGCCCGGCCGCTGTTCGACGACCTGCCGCAGGTCAAGCGGCTCAAGGAAACCGCGAAGGCACCCACCGCGGACGCGACTCCGCTGGCCGCGCAGCTCGCCGGGCTGTCCGGCGACGAGGCCGACCGGCTGCTCCTCGAACTGGTCCGCGCCCAGGCCGCCGCGGTGCTCGGGCACGCGAACGGTGCCGCCGTCGAGCCGGACCGGCCGTTCACCGACCTCGGCTTCGACTCGCTGACCGCGCTGGACGTCCGCAACCGGATCGCCGCCGCGACCGGGCTGCGGCTGCCCGCGACCCTCGTCTTCGACCACCCGACACCGGTGCGGCTCGCCGCGCACCTGCGGGACGCCGTGCTCGGCACCCGCGCGGAAACCGTTGCGGTGAACCGGATCGCGCACGCCGACGACCCGATCGCGATCATCGGCATGGGCTGCCGCTACCCCGGCGGCGTCAAGTCCGCCGACGACCTCTGGACGCTCGTCGCCGAAGGCCGCGACGCCATCTCCGGGTTCCCGACCGACCGCGGCTGGGACCTGGCGAAGCTGTTCGGCGGCGACGCCGACGAGCAGGGCACTTCGACCGTCCGCCACGGCGGTTTCCTGCACGACGTGGCCGATTTCGACGCCGGCTTCTTCGGCATCTCGCCGCGCGAGGCGCTGGCCATGGACCCGCAGCAGCGGCTGCTGCTGGAGATCTCGTGGGAGGCGATCGAGCACGCCGGGATCGATCCGGCCACCCTGCGCGGCGAGCCCGCGGGGGTCTTCGTCGGCGCCAACTACCAGGACTACCACGCCCGGATGCGCGACATCCCGGACGGCCTCGAAGGGCACCTGCTCACCGGCAGCGTGTCGAGCGTGCTGTCCGGCCGGGTCGCCTACACCCTCGGCCTGGAAGGTCCCGCGCTCACCGTCGACGCGGCCTGCGCGTCGTCGCTGGTGACACTGCACCTGGCCGCGCAGGCCCTGCGCCGCGGCGAGTGCTCGCTGGCGCTGGCGGGCGGTGTCGCGGTGATGGTGACGCCGGCGCCGCTGACCGCGTTCAGCCGCCAGCGCGGCC
>NZ_JAAGNB010000430.1:0-1731 GCF_010550475.1 Amycolatopsis sp. SID8362 | reverse complement strand
ACAGGACCACCCGGTGCTCGAACAGCGACCGTCCGGCCAGCGCGCGGCCGACGGCGACGGGATCCGGGCTCCCGGCCCGCAGGCGGGCGGCCTGCGCGTCGAGGGCACTGGCGGACTTCGCCGAGACCGGCCATGGGACCACGGGCAGCGCGAAGTCGTCCGCCGGTGGCGCGGGCGGGGACACCGGCGGCTGCTCGAGGATGACGTGCGCGTTGGTGCCGCTGATCCCGAACGACGAGATCCCGGCCCGCCGGGGCCGTCCGGTCTCCGGCCAGGCCACCGGTTCGGTCAACAGGGCCAGGTTCCCGGCCGTCCAGTCCACCCGGGACGAGGGCGTGCCGGCGTGCAGCGTCTTCGGGAGGACGCCGTGCCGCAGCGCCCGCACCACCTTGATGACGCCGGCCACCCCGGCCGCGGCCTGGCTGTGGCCCAGGTTCGACTTGACCGAGCCCAGCCACAGCGGCCGGTCCCGCTCCTGGCCGTAGGTGGCCAGCAGTGCCTGCGCCTCGATCGGGTCGCCCAGCACCGTGCCGGTGCCGTGCGCTTCGACGGCGTCCACTTCGGACGGTGCCAGCCCGGCCGAGGCCAGCGCCTGGCGGATCACCCGCTGCTGCGACGGGCCGTTCGGCGCGGTGAGGCCGTTCGACGCGCCGTCGGAGTTGACCGCGGAGCCCCGGACCACCGCGAGGACGTCGTGGCCGTGGCGGACGGCGTCGGACAGCCGCTCCAGCAGCACCATCCCGACGCCCTCGGACCAGCCGGTGCCGTCGGCGTCGTCGGAGAAGGACTTGCAGCGGCCGTCGGGGGCGAGGCCGCCCTGGCCGCTGAACCCGACGAACGCGTTGGGCGTGCACATGACGTTGACCCCGCCGGCCAGTGCCAGCGAGCACTCCCCCGCCCGCAGCGCCTGCGCGGCGAGGTGGAGGGCGACCAGTGACGCCGAGCAGGCCGTGTCCAGGGTGACCGAGGGGCCTTCGAGGCCGAGGCTGTAGGACAGCCGGCCCGAGACGACGCTGGCCGCGACGCCGGTGCCGACGTGGCCGTCGGTCGCGATCTTCGAGCCCATCACCAGGCTCATGTAGTCCTGGCCGTTGGTGCCGACGAAGACGCCCGTGCGGCTGCCCCGCAGGGCGAGCGGGTCGACGCCGGCGTCTTCCAGGGTCTCCCACGCGATTTCGAGCACCAGCCGCTGCTGCGGGTCCATCGCGACGGCCTCGCGCGGGGAGATGCCGAAGAAGGGCGCGTCGAACCCGGCGACGTCGTCGAGGAACCCGCCGCCGCGCGCGTCGCTGCCGCCGGCGAGCAGGGCGGGGTCCCAGCCGCGGTCGGCGGGGAACCCGCTGATCGCGTCCCGCCCGCCGGCCACGAGGTCCCACAGGTCGTCCGCCGAGCGGACGCCACCGGGGTACCGGCAGCCCAGGCCGACGATGACCACGGGGTCGTCGGTGACCGGGGCTACGGTCTCGGCCCGGACGGCGGCCCCGGCGTCCGCGCCGAGCAGCTCGCCGAGCAGGAACTCCGCGAGCGCACGGGGCGTCGGGTGGTCGTAGACGAGGGTGGCCGGCAGCCGCAGGCCGGTCACCGCGTCGAGCAGGTTGCGCAGCTCGACCGAGGTCAGCGAGTCGAACCCGAGGTCGCCGAACGCGCGGCCGGCGCCGACGGCGTCGGGGCTCGCGTGCCCGAGCACCAGTGCCACCTGGGAGCGGACGAGGCCGGTCAGGGTGGCGGTCC
>NZ_JAAGNB010000376.1:0-543 GCF_010550475.1 Amycolatopsis sp. SID8362 | reverse complement strand
CGGCGCCGTCAGCGGGCTGCGGCGCGAACTCGCCGTCGGCGCGCGCGGCGCCCGTCCCGCGGACCTGGTGCGCGGCACCCGGTCCGGCACCGGGCAGGGCGGCAAGATCGCGGACGTGCCCACGCTGGACCGCTACCTCGCGCTGCCCACCGTGCACCTGATCGTCGACGGCTACAACGTCACCAAGACCGGCTACCCCGAGCTCGCCCTCGCCGACCAGCGCGACCGGCTGATCCACCAGCTCCAGGCGCTCGCCGCCCGCACCTCCGCCGAGGTCACGGTGGTCTTCGACGGCGCCGGCGTGCTGTCGGTCCCCGCCGCGGTGCCGCGTGGGGTGCGGGTGCTGTTCTCCGACCGCGGGGTGCTGGCCGACGACGTGATCCGCAACCTGGTCGCGGCCGAGCCCGCGGGCCGGCCGCTGGTGGTGGCGACGTCGGATCGCGCGGTGGCGGACTCGGTCCGGGGTGCCGGGGCCCACCCGGCGCCGGCTTCGGTGCTGGTCAGCCGCCTTTCGCGGGTCTGATCGGCCGGGGCGCGGCCCGT
>NZ_JAAGNB010000276.1:0-665 GCF_010550475.1 Amycolatopsis sp. SID8362 | reverse complement strand
TGCGGGCAGGCCGCGTGCTCGCGCTGGCTCACGGAGCAGGGCGCGCACGCCGTCGCGACCGACCTCTCCGCCGGCATGCTGCGCCACGCCCGCGAGGGCAACGCGCGCACCGGCCTCGCCGTGCCGCTCGTGCAGGCCAACGCCGAGTACCTGCCGCTGGCCTCGGGCACCTTCGACGCGGCCTGCTCGGCCTTCGGCGCCATCCCCTTCGTCGCTTCGGTGGACGCGGTCTTCGCCGAGGTGCACCGGGTGCTGCGGCCGGGCGCGCCGTGGGTCTTCTCGGTGACTCACCCGATGCGGTGGATCTTCCCCGACGACCCGGGCCCGCTGGGGCTCACCGTCACCCAGCCGTACTTCGACCGGACCCCGTACGTCGAGGTCGACGACGAGGGCACCGCCACCTACGTCGAGTACCACCACACCCTCGGCGACTACGTGCGCGCGCTGGCCGCGGCCGGCTTCGCGCTGGACGACCTGGTCGAGCCCGAGTGGCCGGCCGGGCACACGCGGGTGTGGGGCCAGTGGAGCCCCCTGCGCGGCAAGCTCTTCCCCGGCACGGCGATCTTCCGCACGCACCGCTCGTGACCTCGCTGGAGGAGCAGCAGAACGCGCGGTTCGCCGCGCTCGACCCGCTGCTGCCGCCGATCGCCGCCCCGCCGGCGGTG
>NZ_JAAGNB010000221.1:0-509 GCF_010550475.1 Amycolatopsis sp. SID8362 | reverse complement strand
GGCCGAGCTGCGCGAGGAGCTCACCGCGCTCGGGGTCACCGTGGCCGTCGAGACCTGCGACGTCGCCGACCGCGCCGCGCTGGCCGCCGTGCTCGACCGGATCCCCGCCGGGGCCCCGCTGCGCGCCGTCGTGCACGCCGCGGGTGTCACCCAGCAGTCGGTGCCGCTGGAGAAGATGGACGTCGCCGCGATCGCCGACGTCGTGTCGGCGAAGGTCGGCGGCGCGGTCAACCTCGAAGCGCTGCTCGGCGACCGGCAGCTGGACGCGTTCGTCGTGTTCGCGTCGATCTCCGGGGTGTGGGGCAGCAGCGGGCAGGCCGCCTACAGCGCGGCCAACGCCTATCTGGAAGCGCTGGCGCAGTGCCGCCGGGCGCGCGGGCTCGCCGCGACGTCGGTGGCCTGGGGCGGTTGGGCCGAGGCGGGCATGGTCGCCGACGAGGACGCCGAAGAGCACCTGCTGGCGCGCGGGCTGGCGTCGATGCCGGTGGACCTCGCGCTCACCGAGCTGC
>NZ_JAAGNB010000174.1:0-232 GCF_010550475.1 Amycolatopsis sp. SID8362 | reverse complement strand
GGCGGCCGTGCCCGGCGTTGCTGCGGGTGCGCGGGTCGAGCCCGGCGCGGTCGGGCACCCGCATCGTCCAGTCGCGGACGCCGGTCAGCGAGCGGGGGAGGAACGTGAGACCGATCAGCCCGTAGTCCGGTTCGACCTCGACGATCTCGTGCCCCAGCCCGGCCAGCGACTCGGCGAGCCGCCGCACGTTCGCCTCGACGACCGGGTCGAGCCGGGTCTTGGTGGCGGTGAA
>NZ_JAAGNB010000043.1:0-411 GCF_010550475.1 Amycolatopsis sp. SID8362 | reverse complement strand
CCCCGGCCGGGATGGGCGCGAGGGCGAACGCCGCCCAGCCGCCGGAACCGGCCAGGAACGCGCGGGTCCCCCGCTCGATGACGGCGTCGGACCCGGCCGCCAGCACCACCACCTGACCGCCGGGTTCGGCCAGCGCGGCTGGCGCGATCCCGCGGCCCGTCGCCGCGACGGAGAACTGGTCGAGCCGGGGCAACCCGCGGCCCGAAAGGTCGGCGTCGACGTACCCCAGACCCAGTTGATCCGCCACGACCAGCGGCAGCAGCCCGTTGAGGCCGCCGATCTCGATGGACATCAGCGCGTCGGCGCGCTCGCCGGTCCAGCGTTCGACGGCGGCCACCGCGGCCGCGAACTCGTCCCCGCCGGGCAGCTTCTCGGTGAACGCCGCCGTGGCGCCGACGACGCCGACCGGCA
>NZ_JAAGNB010001859.1:0-1699 GCF_010550475.1 Amycolatopsis sp. SID8362 | reverse complement strand
GGCGAGCGCGGCGGAGAACTGTCCCGAGTCGGCGATCACCGCGACGCCCCAGACCAGCAGCACGGGCAGCAGGAGCGCGGTGCCGGCGACGGCGTAGGACAGCACGGCGCACCCCGCGCTGACGAGCATGGCCGCCATCGCGACGACAGCGCGGCCACAGCGGTCCGAGAGCACGCCGCCCAGCAGGCACCCGGCCGCCCCGCAGATCCCGATGACGGCGAACGCGGTGAGCCCACGCGGCCCGCCGGTCGCGGCGAGGTAGGTGGGCAGCCACGCCCACAGGGCGTAGAGCTCCCACATGTGCCCGAAGTAGCCGAGGCACACGAGCCGCTGCCGCCGGTCGGCCGCCATCCGCCCCAGGTACCGCGGCTGCCACGGCGGCGAGGGCGCGCCGGCTGGGCCCTCGCGGACGAACAGCGCGGACACGCCCGCGCCGACGGTCGCCAGAACGGCGGCGCCGACCAGCACGGCTCGCCAGCCGAGCGCTACCGGCAGGTGCGGCAGAGCCGAGCCGACGGTCAGCGCGGCGAGCAGGGTGCCGAGCGCGATGCCGCGTTTCCGCGGGAGCCACGACACGACGACCTTCATCCCGACCGGGTAGACCCCGGCGAGCGCGAACCCGGCGGCGAACCGGAGCGGGACGACGAGCCCCCGAACGGGCGCGCACCACGGCAATGCGGCGGTGACGACCGCGGCGAGCACGGCACCGGTCGCGATGAGCAGGTGCGGCCGGATCCGGTCGGCGAGGTTGAGCGCGGCCGAAACGACCGCACCGCAGGCGAACCCGACCTGGACGGCGGCGGTGAGGAGGATGGTGTCTTCCCGGGACAGGGCCCATTCGGCCCGCAGCGCGGGAACGACGGCGGAGGCGGAGAACCAGACGCTCATGCCGCAGACCTGCACGAGGGCGAGCAGCACGAGCTGCCGGGTGGCGGTGGTGGGGCGTGCCGGTGCGGACCGGAGGGAGATCACCCGCTCTACTTGCGGGTGGGGGATGCCGCTGGTCAACGGCGGGAGGTGGGGCTTCACTCGTTGGGCTGGAAAATCTCTCACATACTGGGCGGGGTGAGTGGTGGGGGCTCGCCTCGGGACTTCCTCCTGGGTCGGGACGCTTTCGCGAGCTGCCGAGCCCACCCGTCGAGCGGCCCAGCTGGTCGAGCAACGTTGCCGACCCGCCCAGCGGCCCAGTCCGTTGGGCGGCATCGCGGAGCAGTCCCGGCTCGGCCGCAAGGGCTGCGCGGCCGAGCCAGGCCACCCAGTCAGCATCACCTGGCCCGCCGTCGGCCACGTCAGCGGCGGGGCGCCCGGGTCGCTGCGGTCACGTCGTCGGAGTCGCGGTCGTCGTAGGCGTCGTGGTGGTCGTCGGCGTGGTCGTCTTCGTCTGGGACGTCGTCTTCGGCGGGGTCTTGCGGTGCGTGGTCACCGGCGCGTTCGTGTGTGGCGGGACCGCCGTCGCGTGCGTCGTCTGCGGGGTCTCCGGTGGTGGCAACGTCACCAGATCCGGGGTCTCGGTCGCCGATGTCGTCGGCGGTGGGGTGCTGCCCGTCGACCCCCCTCCCGAACTGCTGACCGCCACCGCTACCCCGCCGATCGCCACGACCGCCACCGCGCACAAGCCCACCACCACGCCGCGGCGGGAGGCTCGGCGGCCGGGGCTGTCGGACTTGGTGCGGCCCAGCGGTGGCGGCGGGGCTCCCGC
>NZ_JAAGNB010001801.1:0-761 GCF_010550475.1 Amycolatopsis sp. SID8362 | reverse complement strand
GCCGCCGGCTTCGGGCGCGTCGGTCAGCCGGTAGCCCGCCCGCTGGTACATCGTGATGTTGCGGGCGCTGCGGGCCCCGGTGAAGAGGGCGAACCGGCGAGCGTCGGCGGGCGCCTGCGCTTCGGCGTGCGCGAGCAGGCGGCGGCCGAGCCCGCGGCCGGCGAAGTCGGGCGCGACCATCAGCCTGCCGAGCTCCCAGCGGTCCGCCTCGAGCCGGGCGCGGACGGCGCCGATCAGGCGGTGCTCGTCCCGGAGCACCCACACCGACCAGGTCTTGGTCCAGTCGCGCACGTCTTCGAGGGATTCGTGCAGCGCGGGGATGTCGAGGGTGTCGTTCAGGAGGGCTTCCTGGACCCAGCAGCAGCGTTGCAGGACCAGCAGTTCCGGGGCGTCTTCGGGCTGGGCGTCGGTGAGCTCCACGCGGTGTGTCTAGCCGGTCCGCCGCGGGCCGGGCAACTGGTTTGCCGTGCCGCTTGTGGGTGACTTGACAGGTCTGGCGGTTCGCGGTTGACTGGTTCTTGTCGAACACGCGTTCGATACCGCCGCCTTCCCCGCGGCGGACCAGAGCCGTCGGTCGCGTTTTGGGAGAGGCCCGACCGCCGGCCCAGTCCGTGGTGGGGAGGTGCGTGCGGTGACCGCTGTGGTGGAGCCGCCGGTGGCCCGGCTGGCGGCCCTGCCCGGGGTCAGCACGGCGAGCCGGGTGGCGGCCCAGGCCGAGCGCGCGCGGGCGACGGGAAGGGTGCTCCCGGTCGCCGAGGCGC
>NZ_JAAGNB010001754.1:0-293 GCF_010550475.1 Amycolatopsis sp. SID8362 | reverse complement strand
CGGCCGCCGCCAGCCGCGGGGCCGCGGCCGCGACCAGCTCGGTCACCTCGTCCTCGACCAGCGCCAGCTCGTCCGGCACCGCCGAGGTCAGCAACGGGCTCAACGCGGGCCAGACCTGCGCACCCCGCCGCAGCGCCAGCACGACGTCGATGCGCGCCCGCGGCCCGAACCGGCCGGTCTTCCACAGCTCCGCCGCGTCGGCGACCTGGCCCGGATCGGCCAGGCTGTGCACCTGCACCACCGCGCGGTAGCGCCCGGCGTCGAACCCGCCGGGCGCCTCGATCCGCAGCGAC
>NZ_JAAGNB010001699.1:0-536 GCF_010550475.1 Amycolatopsis sp. SID8362 | reverse complement strand
CGACGACCAGGTCAAGGTCCGCGGCTTCCGCGTCGAGCTGGGCGAGATCGAGACGGTGCTCGCCGCCGCGCCCGGGGTCGCCGAGGTCGTGGTCGTGGCCCGGGAGGACCGGCCCGGCGCCAAGCGGCTGGTCGCCTACGTCGTCGCGGCGCCGGACGCCGAACCCGGCGACCTGGGGGCAGTCGCCGCCGCGACCCTGCCGGACTACATGGTGCCGTCCGCGTTCGTCGTCCTCGACGCGCTTCCGTTGAGCGGCAACGGGAAAGTCGACCGCCGGGCGCTGCCCGTGCCGCCCGCGGAGCCGGGGGAGCGCGGCACCGAGCCGCGGACGGACACCGAACGCGAGCTGGCTCGCGTGCTGGCCGACGTGCTGGGCGTGTCCCGCCTCGGTGCCGACGACGACTTCTTCGCCGCCAGTGGCGACTCGATCCTCGCGGTGCAGGCGTTGTCGCGGGTGCGCCGGACGTTCGGCGTCCGCCTCGCGGCCCGGGCGATCTTCGACGCGCCGAGCGTCGCCGCGCTGGCCCGGCTGGTCG
>NZ_JAAGNB010001642.1:0-737 GCF_010550475.1 Amycolatopsis sp. SID8362 | reverse complement strand
GGCCGAAAGGCCGTCCCGCGGTGCCGGCTCCGGTGCCGCGTCCGGCTCGCCCGCCGGGCCGTCGACCGGGAAGACCGCCTTCTCGCCGGGCAGCGGGACGCCGGGGCAGATGGTCGCCGCCGGGCGGGCGGCGCCGAGGTAGAACCCGTTCACCAGACCGTCCACACAGGAATTTCCGCTCACCGCGTACTGGCCGTGGAACGGCGAATCCGCCACCGAGACCATCGGGACACCGGCCGCCCGCGCCGCCGACTCGGCTTGCTCGTAGCCGGTCTGCGGGTCGAATTCGCCTTGGACGACGAGGACGTTCTTCGCGGCGCGCGGTGGCAGCTTCGGCAGCTCGTGCCGGGGGAGGTCGGTCCAGTAGCCGCACGGCTCGCTGAGGCCGTAGGCCCAGCCGAACAGCGGGTACGACGGCCCCTGCAGGTCGCTGAGCAGCTTGTACCAGCCCGAATTCCGCGACGGCTGGTCGGCGCACGCCACCGCCAGCCGGGTGCCGGGGACGTCGGCGTAGTCCGGCTCGGGCGCCGCGAGCGTCCGCACCACGCCCGCGGTGGTCAGGCCGGCGGCCGGGACGCCGAACACCGCGCGCGAGACGTCGTCGAGGTCGTCCGTGAGCGCCGCGGGCGGCGCGGTGCCGTCGAGCGCGGCCGCGCCCTTGGTGAGGATCAGCGCGCCGGCCAGCCACTGGCGGGTGCTGCCGTTGCCGACGAAGACGCGGTCGAACAGGGCCGGGG
>NZ_JAAGNB010001594.1:0-462 GCF_010550475.1 Amycolatopsis sp. SID8362 | reverse complement strand
ACCAGCGCGCCGGTCGCTGCGGGCAGCACCAGCAGGGCGGGCCACCAGGCCGCGTGGTGCTCGGGCAGGCCGCCGAGCAGGGGGACGCCGGGCACCGCGCCGCCGCGGTAGCCGAACATCCCGACGTTCAGGTCGCCGATCGAGAACCCGGGCCCGGTGACGAAGGACAGCGCGGCGGCGACGGCGTTCGGCAGGTACAGCACCGACAGCAGGAAGAGCCCGAAGCTGGTGTCGAAGGCGGGCTCGTAGATGTCGGACACGGTCGCCCACGACACCGCGGTCGCGACGGTGAACACGACGGCACCGCAGGCCACGAGCACCGCGAAGCCCAGCGCGCCGGCCCGGAGCCCGCGCAGGGCGAGGGGGTCGAGGCGGTCCGCGACGAAGTCCGGCAGCCCGCAGGACCGGGCGAGACCGGCGAACGCGGCCGCCGCGGCGAGCAGCCCGGGGACGACGAAGGCG
>NZ_JAAGNB010001549.1:0-271 GCF_010550475.1 Amycolatopsis sp. SID8362 | reverse complement strand
CTGGCCGATCAGCGGCGTGGCGACGTCGAGCAGCCACCGCACCGCCCAGGCGGGCACCGGAACGCGACTGTCCGTTGTGGACACCATGGGCAGCAGCTGCCGCGCGACCCGCTCGACCGGCGCGTTCGCCTCCGCCAGCGCCCACGCCGCGCCCTGGTGCCAGGCGATCCGGACCGCCGTCGGCATGTCGTCGTACAACGCCGTGCGGATCAACGGGTGCCGGAACTCCAGGTCGTCGCCCGCGGCCACGAGCACCCCGGCGGCGCGGGCC
>NZ_JAAGNB010001501.1:0-1743 GCF_010550475.1 Amycolatopsis sp. SID8362 | reverse complement strand
CTCGTGCGGCCCGCGCGCCGCGCGGCGTCCGGCGTCTCGCTCACCGCGGCGACGCTCACCTCGCGGCTGGCGGGACTGCCCGCGGGCGAGCAGGAACGCGCGCTGCAGGACCTCGTCCGCGAGCAGGTCGCGGTGGTGCTCGGCCACGCCTCGCCGGACCTGGTCGAGGTGCGGCGCGAGTTCCGCGAGCTCGGCTTCGACTCGCTCACCGCGGTCGACCTGCGCAACCGGCTCAACGAGGCGACCGGGCTGCGGCTGCCCGCGACGCTGGTCTTCGACTACCCGACCCCGACCACGCTGGCCGGGTTCCTGCGGGAGTCCCTCTTCGGCGACGACGCCGTCGCGGTCCCGGCCGCCGTGCTCGCCCCGGCCGAGGAAGACCCGATCGTGATCGTCGGGATGAGCTGCCGCTACCCGGGCGGGGTCCGCACCCCCGAGCAGCTGTGGGACCTGGTCAGCGACGAGGTCGACGCGATCACCGGCTTCCCCGGCGACCGCGGCTGGGACCCCGGGGTCCACCACCCCGACCGGAACCACCACGGCACCAGCTACGCCCGCGAAGGCGGCTTCCTCGACGACGTCGCCGGGTTCGACGCGGCGTTCTTCGGGATGAGCCCGCGTGAGGCGCTGCTGACCGACGTCCAGCAGCGGCTGCTGCTGGAGGCGTCCTGGGAGGCCGTCGAGCGCGCCGGGATCGACCCGGTCTCCCTGCGCGGCAGCCGGACCGGCGTGTTCGCCGGGATCATGTACCAGGACTACGGCGCCGTGCTGATGGGCGCCGCGCAGGACAACGAGGGCTTCCAAGCGACCGGCGGCGGGGGCGGCGTGCTGTCCGGCCGCGTGTCCTACACCCTCGGGCTGGAAGGCCCAGCCGTCACCATCGACACCGCCTGCTCGTCCTCGCTGGTGGCGATGCACCTCGCGGCGCAGGCGCTGCGGGCCGGGGACTGCTCGCTGGCACTGGCCGGCGGCGTCACCGTGATGGCGACGCCGGGCCTGTTCGTCGAGTTCTCCCGCCAGGGCGGGCTCGCCCCGGACGGCCGGTCGAAGCCGTTCGCCGACGCGGCCGACGGCGCCGGGTTCGCCGAAGGCGTCGGCGTCCTCGTGCTCGAGCGGCTGTCCGACGCGCGGCGCAACGGCCACGACGTCCTGGCCGTGGTCCGCGGTTCGGCGGTCAACTCCGACGGCGCGTCCAACGGCCTCACCGCGCCCAACGGGCCATCGCAGCAGCGGGTGATCCGCCAGGCGCTGGCGAACGCCCGCCTGGCACCGTCCGATGTGGACGTCGTCGAGGCGCACGGCACCGGGACGACGCTGGGTGACCCGATCGAGGCGCAGGCCCTGCTGGCGACCTACGGCCAGGACCGCGAAGAGCCGCTGCTGCTCGGGTCGGTCAAGTCGAACATCGGGCACACCCAGGCCGCCGCCGGTATCGCCGGGGTGATCAAGGTCGTCCTGGCGCTGCGCCACGGCGTCGTGCCCCGCACGCTGCACGTCGACGCGCCGTCGTCCCATGTGGACTGGTCGGCCGGGGAGATCGAGCTGCTGACCGCGTCCCGCACCTGGCCCGAGACCGGGCGGCCGCGCCGCGCGGCGGTGTCGTCCTTCGGCATCAGCGGGACCAACGCGCACGCGATCATCGAGCAGGCGCCGGACACGCCGGCGGCCCCGGCCGTGGAGCGGGCCGCCGGCACCGTGCCGCTGCTGCTGTCGGGCAAGACCCCCGAAGCGGTCCGGGCCCAG
>NZ_JAAGNB010001455.1:0-354 GCF_010550475.1 Amycolatopsis sp. SID8362 | reverse complement strand
GTTCGCCATCGACGTCGACGAGGACGAACCGGCCGGGGTGTTCGAGCTGCGCGGCGCGCACGAGTCCCCGCACCGGCGCGGCGGCGAGGTCGCCGCTGCGGGTGACGAAGGCCAGCCGGGCGGTACCGGCCGCCCGCTCGCGCAGGATGTCCAGTACCCGCGCGGTGTTCTCGTGCGCGGCGGCGAGCACATCGTCCGAAGTGGACTCGACGCGGACGATCTCGACCGGCTCACCGTCCGTTGTGGGCATGGGGACCCAGTCGATGCCGAACAGCGCGTCGCGGACGAGACCGGGTTCGCCGTCGAGCCCGTCGGCCGGGCGCACGGCCAGCGACTCCACCGCGAGGATCGGCT
>NZ_JAAGNB010001403.1:0-572 GCF_010550475.1 Amycolatopsis sp. SID8362 | reverse complement strand
CCGCCAGCAACCCCCGAGCGGCGACCGCCTGGGCGGCTCTCAGCCGGGCCAACCCCCAAGCGGCGACCGCCTCGGCAGGTCCCAGCCGGGCCAGTCCCCGAATGACGACCGCTTGGGCGGGTCCCAGCCGGGCCAACCCCCGAGCGGCGACCGCCCGGTTGGCTCGCAGCCGCCGAGTGGTGACCGCCTCGGCGGGTCGCAGCCAGGCCAACCGCCAGGTGGCGATCGCCTGGGTGGCTTGCAGCCGGGTCAGCCGCTGAGCGGTGCCCAGCCGGTCGTGTCACAGCCGGGCGGCCTACCGCCGGGCGTGCCCCCGAGCGGCGATCGGCCGGTCGCACCGCCACCAAACCAACCCCCGAACCAGCAGCCGAACGCTGATCGGCTCGGCGGCCTCCAGCCGGGTCAGCCACTCAGCGGCGCCCAGCCCGTCGTGTCACAGCCAGGCGGCCTACCACCAGGCGTGCCCCCGAGCGGCGACCGCCCGGCCACACCGCCACCGAACCAACCCCCGACCGGTGACCGGCTCGGCGGACTCCAGCCGGGTCAACCGCTGAGCGGTGCCCAGCCCGTCT
>NZ_JAAGNB010001357.1:0-3498 GCF_010550475.1 Amycolatopsis sp. SID8362 | reverse complement strand
GCGGTCGAACCGGCCCGCCCGTTCCAGTCGCTCGGGTTCGACTCGCTGACCGTGGTGGAGCTGCGCAACCGCCTCGCCGCCGCGACCGGGATGAGCCTGCCCGCCACCACCGCCTTCGACTACCCGACGCCGCTCGCGCTGGCCGAGCACCTGCGCGACGAGCTGCTCGGCGACGGCGGCGCGGTGGCCGTGCCCGCCCAGGCGCTCGGCGCCACGGCCGACGAACCGATCGTCATCGTCGGCATGAGCTGCCGCTTCCCCGGCGGCGTCGCCTCGCCCGACGACCTGTGGCAGCTGGTCGCCGACGGCGTCGACGCGGTCTCCGGCTTCCCCGCCAACCGCGGCTGGGACCTCGACGCCCTCTACCACCCGGATCCCGACCACAGCGGCACGTCGTACGCCCGCGAGGGCGGGTTCCTGCACGACGCCGGCGAGTTCGACCCGGCGTTCTTCGGGATGAGCCCGCGCGAGGCCGAGGCCACCGACCCGCAGCACCGGCTGTTGCTGGAGACCTCGTGGGAGGCCGTCGAGCAGGCGGGGATCGACCCGGCGTCGCTGCGCGGCACCCGGACCGGCGTGTTCGCCGGCGTGATGTACAACGACTACGGCCAGGTCATGGCGGGCGGCGACTTCGAAGGCTTCCAGGGCAACGGGAGCGCGCCGAGCATCGCGTCCGGCCGGGTCGCCTACACCCTCGGCCTGGAGGGCCCGGCCGTCACGATCGACACCGCGTGCTCCTCGTCGCTGGTGGCGATGCACTGGGCCATGCAGGCGCTGCGGGCGGGCGACTGCTCGCTGGCGCTGGCCGGCGGCGTCACCGTGATGGCCACCCCGAACTCGTTCGTCGAGTTCTCCCGGCAGCGCGGGCTGTCCCCGGACGGCCGCTGCAAGTCCTTTTCGGACTGTGCGGACGGCGTCGGCTGGGCCGAAGGCGCCGGCATGCTCGTGCTGGAGCGGCTTTCCGACGCGCGGCGCCACGGGCACCGGGTGCTCGCGGTCGTCCGCGGCTCCGCGGTCAACCAAGATGGCGCGTCCAACGGCCTCACCGCCCCGAACGGTCCGTCGCAGCAGCGCGTGATCCGCCGGGCACTGGCTTCGGCGGGACTCTCACCGTCCGATGTGGACGTCGTCGAGGCGCACGGCACGGGCACGACGCTGGGTGACCCGATCGAGGCGCAGGCGCTGCTGGCGACGTACGGTCAGGACCGAGACCGGCCGCTGCTGCTGGGTTCGGTGAAGTCGAACCTCGGGCACACGCAGGCCGCGGCGGGGGTCGCGGGTGTCATCAAGATGGTGCTGGCCATGCGCCACGGTGTGCTGCCCCGGACGCTGCACGCCGACGTGCCTTCGTCCCATGTGGACTGGTCGGCCGGGGCGGTGTCGCTGTTGACGGAGACCGTGCCGTGGCCGGAGACCGGCGGACCGCGCCGGGCTGGGGTGTCGTCGTTCGGGATCAGCGGGACCAACGCGCACACCATCATCGAGCAGCCCCCGGCCGCGGAGTTCCCGCCGGCCGCCGAGCTCGCCGTCGTGCCGTGGGTCCTTTCCGGCCGGACGCCCGAAGCCCTGCGGGAGCAGGCTTCCCGGCTCGGTGCTGTCGTGGCCGGTCAGGCCGCGGTGGACGTCGCGTTCTCGTTGGCGACCACCCGCACGGCTTTCCCGCATCGGGCGGTGCTCTTCGGCGCGCCCGCGGAGCTGCCGGGGGCGCTGGACGCGTTCGCTGCGGGCGACCCGGTTCCCGGCGTGGTCGAAGGCGTCGCGGTGGCGGGGAAACTCGCGTTTTTGTTCGCGGGTCAGGGTTCGCAGCGGCTCGGGATGGGCCGGGAGCTGTTTGAGCGGTATCCGGTGTTCGCTGATGCGCTTGATGCGGTGTTCGCGCGGCTTCCGGTGCGCGAGGACGCCGAGTTGCTCGACCGGACGGGGTGGGCGCAGCCTGCGTTGTTCGCGCTCGAGGTGGCGTTGTTCCGGTTGGTGGAGTCGTGGGGTATCCGGCCGGATCATGTTGCGGGGCATTCGATCGGTGAGATCGCGGCGGCGCACGTGGCCGGTGTTTTGTCGTTGGAGGATGCGTGCACGCTGGTGTCGGCGCGTGCTCGGTTGATGGAGGCGTTGCCCGCTGGTGGCGCGATGGTGTCGTTGGTCGCGTCCGAGGACGAAGTGTTGCCGTTGCTGGTCGAGGGTGTGTCGATCGCGGCGGTGAACGGTCCGCGTTCGGTGGTGATTTCCGGTGTGGAGGACCGTGTTCTGGAGATTGCCGCCGGGTTCGAGAAGTCCAAGCGGCTCAAGGTGTCGCATGCGTTCCATTCGTCGTTGATGGATCCGATGCTGGACGAGTTCCGTGCGGTCGTTGAGGGTCTGGAGTTCGCCGAGCCGGTGATTCCGATGGTTGCCGCCGGGGATGTGACGTCGCCGGAGTTTTGGGTGTCTCATGTGCGGGACACGGTTCGGTTCGCCGATCATGTGAGTGCTTTGGGCGAGGCTGGGGTTTCGGCGTTTGTGGAACTCGGACCGGATGGGACGTTGTCGGCGATGGTCGACGCGGATGTCGTGGTTCCGTTGCTGCGCAAGGATCGTGGTGAGGAACTGTCCTCGGTCGCCGCGCTCGCGCGGTTGCACGTGTCCGGTGTGGACGTTGACTGGGCCGCGTTCTTCGCCGGTGCCGGGGCTCGGCGCGTCGAGCTGCCCACGACCGCCTTCCAGCGCGAGTTCTACTGGGCGCGGCCGACGGCCCCGGCCGCCGCCAGCGGCGACGAACCGCTGTGGGACGCCCTCGGTCGTGGCGACCGTGGTGAGGTTGCCGCGCTGCTGGACCTTGATGGCGACCAGTCGTCCTCGCTTGACTCGTTGCTGCCCGCCTTGTCGGCTTACCGGCGCCGCCGCTCCGATGAGTCCGCCGCGGACGCCTGGCGTTACCGCGTCGAGTGGACGCCGGTTCGGACGCCGGGCACCCCGCGCCTGACGGGCACCTGGCTCCTGCTGACCGCAGGCAGCACCGGCACCGGCGACTCCGTTGCCGACGCACTGGCCGCGCACGGCGCCGACGTCCGCCGGCTCGACATCACCGGCACCGACCGCGCCGCGCTCGCGGCCCTGCTCGCGGACTCCGGACCAGTCGCCGGCGTCGTGGCCTCGACCGGCCTCGGCTTCGACCGCACCGTCACGCTCGTCCAAGCCCTCGGTGACGCCGGGATCGTCGCCCCGCTGTGGTGCCTCACCCAGGGCGCGGTATCCACCGGCCCCGGCGACGACGGCCCGGACCCGGTCCAGGCACAGCTCTGGGGCTTCGGCCGGACCGTCGCCCTCGAACACCCGGATCGCTGGGGCGGGCTGGTCGACCTGCCCGCGGGCTTCGACGGCCGTACCGGGCGGCGGCTCGCCGGTGTCCTCGCCGCCGCCGGTGGGGAGGACCAGGTCGCCCTGCGCGCCGCCGGTGCCTTCGGTCGCCGGCTCGCGCACCACGTTCCCGGGCGTGCGCCCGGGAACTTCACCCCGCCGGAG
>NZ_JAAGNB010001304.1:0-657 GCF_010550475.1 Amycolatopsis sp. SID8362 | reverse complement strand
GAAGCCGGACCACGCCGGAGCGCCGCAGCCCGCCGGTGCCGTCCTCGACCTCGGCGAACTCGCCCGACGCGTCGCCGCTGGGC
Source organism: Amycolatopsis sp. SID8362 (assembly GCF_010550475.1). NCBI lineage: Bacteria > Bacillati > Actinomycetota > Actinomycetes > Pseudonocardiales > Pseudonocardiaceae > Amycolatopsis > Amycolatopsis sp. SID8362. Next base: position 574 of record NZ_JAAGNB010001304.1, on the reverse strand, counting down.
CGGAACCACGACCACGTCAGCTCGGCCGGCGGGCGGACGACGGGCAGCGGGGGCGGTGCCCACGACGGCGGCAGCGGCGAGTCGAGTTCGATCAGCAGCGACAGCCAGCCGGTCGTGGAGTGCGCCCCGGCGAGCGGCAGGGTGAAGCGGGCCGAGGCGGCGGACCCGTCGCTCGCCAGCAGCGGAACCCCGCGCCCGGCCAGCAGGTCGGCGGTGCGGTCGCGGTCGGTGAACACCGTGACCTCGCCCGACACCGGGAAGGCGGTCACTTCGTCGTCGAGGGTGAAGCGGATGGCCGCGGCCGGGTCGCGGGCCAGGACGGTGCCCGCGGGCACCACGGTCGGCGTCTCCTCGGCGGTGCGCAGCGAGAGGACCGTGGCCGCCGCCCGCGCCGGGCGCGGCGGCTCGAGCCCGAGCAGCTTCAGGATCGCGACGACGAGTTCGTCCGGCGCCTGGTCCAGCCAGTAGAGCCGCTGCTCCAGCAGGTAGGCGAACAGCTCCAGCAGCGTGACGCCGGGGTCGGCGGGCGCGTGCAGCGTCCACGTGCCGTCCGACTCCGCCGGGATGCGGCGGG
>NZ_JAAGNB010001251.1:0-930 GCF_010550475.1 Amycolatopsis sp. SID8362 | reverse complement strand
CGAGAACGGCAGCCGGGCCCGGCCGTCGACGGCGATCGCGGTGAACCCGGCGGCGTGCTGCGCGGCGTCGAGCAGGGCCGGGTGCAGCGCGAACAACGCGCCGTCGGCCTGCTTGTGCTCGGGCAGGGCGACCTCGGCGAAGACGTCGTCGCCGCGCCGCCACAGCGCGCGCAGGCCCTGGAACACCGGACCGTAGACGTACTCGCCCTCGGCGAGGCCCTCGTAGAAGCCGTCCAGGCCGACGGGTTCGGCGCCGGCGGGCGGCCAGGCGGTGGCGTCGAAGTCGTCGCGCCGCTCCCCCACCGCAAGGCGGCCGCTGGCGTTGCGGGTCCACGGCTGTTCACCGAGGCCCTCGGGTCGCGTGTGGACGGTCAGGAACCGCGCGCCGGACTCGTCGGGCGCGCCCACCATGACCTGGATGTGCACGCCGCCGGTGGGCGGCAGCGCGAGCGGCGCCTCCAGGGTCAGCTCGTCGACCAGGTCGCAGCCGACCTCGTCGCCGGCGCGGATCGCCAGTTCCATGAACCCGGTGCCGGGGAACAGGACCGTGCCGAGCACGGCGTGGTCGGCGAGCCAGGGCTGCAGCTGCACCGACAGCGCGCCGGTGAACAGGAAGCCGTCCGACTCGGGCAGCGCGACCGCGCCGCCGAGCAGGGGGTGCTCGGCGGAGCGCAGCCCGGACAGCCGCAGGTCGCCCGCGCCGCCGTGGAACCCTTCCGGCCAGTAGCGGTCGTGGCTGAACGCGTAGGTGGGCAGGTCGAGCCAGGCACCCCCACCACCGAAGAAGGCCGTCCAGTCGACGTCCACACCGGACACATGCAACCGCGCGAGCGCGGTGACCGCAGACAGTTCCTCGCCGCGATCCTTGCGCAGCAACGGAACCGCGTCGACCATCGCCGACAACGTCCCATCCGGCCCCAGCTCCACCAA
>NZ_JAAGNB010001196.1:0-641 GCF_010550475.1 Amycolatopsis sp. SID8362 | reverse complement strand
AGCCGCGCCGCCGCGACGCGCAGCGCCAGCGGCTGGTGGTCGCACGCCTGGACGATCGCGGCCACGCTTTCCTTGTCGCCGTCCCGGATGTCGTCGGCCGGACGGCCGGAGTAGCGGGCCAGCAGGTCGATCGCGTTGTCCTGGGGAAGCGGGTCCAGCGCGACGTGCCGGGCCTCCACGGTGGCCAGCAGCCGCCGGCTGGTCACCAGCGCGGCGGCGCCCGGGGTGGCCGGCAGCAGGGGCTGGACTTGCCTGCTGTCGACGGCGTTGTCCAGCACGACCAGGATCCGGCGGCCGGCCAGCGCGGACCGGTAGACCGCGGCCGCCTCGGCCGGATCGTCCGGAATCGCGGGCAGCGGCAGGCCCAGCGCCCGCAGGAACCGGCGCAGCACGTCGGCGGCGGTCGGCGGCACGGCGCCCGCGGTTCCGCCGAGCAGGTCCGCGTAGAGCTGCCCGTCCGGGAATTCCCCGGCCAGCCGGTGCGCGACGCGGATGACGAGCGCGGACTTGCCCCGCCCGCCCGGTCCGTGCACGGCCACCGTCGCGGGCTCGTCGGCCGCCGCGTGCGCGATCGCTGTCAACGCCGCGATCTCCGGTTCGCGGCCGACGAACCGGGTGAGCGGGGCGGGCAGCTGCCGGGG
>NZ_JAAGNB010001147.1:0-314 GCF_010550475.1 Amycolatopsis sp. SID8362 | reverse complement strand
TCCTCGACGAAACGCTGGGCACGCTCGGCCCGGCCGCCGCCTGGACCGACGTCCTGGCCCCGGTCCTGCGCGGCCTCGGCGACCGCTGGCAGCGCGGCGACGCGTGCTTCGCCTCGGAGTGGGCGCTGACGACGGAGATCTCACTGGCGTACGAGCGCTTCAGCGCCCGCTTCCCGGCGGCCGTCCCCGGCCGGCCGGTGCTGCTGGCGTGCTGCCCGGCCGAGCGGCACTCGCTGCCGATGGAGGCCCTGCGGGCGACGCTGGCGGAGGCGGGCATCCCGGTGGCGTACCTCGGCCAGCTCGTCCCGGCGGAA
>NZ_JAAGNB010001095.1:0-564 GCF_010550475.1 Amycolatopsis sp. SID8362 | reverse complement strand
GCCGAAGCGCCGCCCGCGGTGTCCGGCGGCCCGGCGCTCGACGGCAAGCTCGCGACGACGGCGCTCGACCGGTGCTGGGCCGCGGTGCAGGCGGCGGGCAAGACCGACCGGGTACCGCCGCGCGCGGACTGGGTTCCGCTGCTCACCGAGGAGCTCGAAGGGGATGCCGTGGTCGCGGCCACCGCCGCGGGCAAGCCGATGTTCTGCGAGACGACCGCGACCACCGTGACGCTGTCGGACCCGGGCGCCACGCCCGCGTACGCGCCGGGCAGCCGGTCCGGGCTGCTGCTGCACAGCGCGACCGGGCTGGTCGGCGGGGTGCTGGACCCGGCGTGGCCGAAGGCGTCCCTCGCGACGTCGACCCCGGGTGGGTCGAGCGGGAGCGACGTCGAGTTCTCGCCGGTCAGCCGCCAGTTCGTGGCCCTCACCCGTACCGCGCCGGACCGGACGGCGGTCTCGCTGATCGACGGCGGCCCGGGGCAGCCCCGGAAGGTGGACCTGCCGGCTGCCCCGGCGCCCCTGCTCGCGGTGACCGACCGCCCGGAGCCCGCCGACCGGACCTCG
>NZ_JAAGNB010001047.1:0-318 GCF_010550475.1 Amycolatopsis sp. SID8362 | reverse complement strand
ACCAGCCCGCGCCCGCCGCTCCCGCCGCCAGCAGCACCAGCAGCCCGCCACCCAGCCGCACGCGGTCCTCCCTCTCCCTCTGTTCACCCCGGCTTCCGCCGTCATTAGCATGGCTCACGATCCCGGCCGGGCCGGTGCCCGGTACCACCGAGAACGCGCGAGGAGCCAGAAGTGACCGTGCCTAAGCTCGCCCTGTCCGACAACACCGGGGAGGCACTGGCCAAGACGCGCGCCGACGTCATCGTCATCGGCACCCTGCAGGGTGAGGACGGCCCGGCGCTCGCCGCCGGCGCCGCCGCCGTCGACGCCGCCTTCGAC
>NZ_JAAGNB010000946.1:0-899 GCF_010550475.1 Amycolatopsis sp. SID8362 | reverse complement strand
CGCCGCCGGCCCGGGCAGCGCCGGCGCCGGGGCGGTGACCTGCGCGGTCACCGTCGCGCCGCGGCCCTTGTCCGCGATCACCTCGGTCTGGTGGATCGCGGGCCCGGCCGGCTCGCCGAACGGGTCGTCGGCCTTGGCCTGCTCGTCCACGGTCACCCCGACCTCGATCCCGGGCGGCCCCGTCTCGGCCTCGTCGAGGACGACGGTCTCCTCCTGGAACACCTCGATGTCGCCGTGCCCCGGCGCGTCCGGGGTCAGCTCGTAGGTAAGCGAGCCCTCGTGCTCGACGGAGATCGTGCCGTCCGGGTTCTCGTGGATGACGACGCCGGCGTCCTGCACGATGTCGATGTCGGTGTCCCCCGGGGTCCCGTCGCCGGGCACGACGAGGTGCTGGTGGTCGGTGTACACCTCGTCGCGGCCGTGGTTGTGCACCACGAACCGTTCGGTCGCGTCGATGATGAAGTTGCCGAACTCGTCTTCGCGGACCTCGATCTGCTCGAACTCCTCGACGGTCGGCAGTTCTTCCAGCGGCAGGCCGTCGGCGGTCTCCGGGTGCCAGACGGTGCCGGTCTGCGCCTGCACGTGGCCGTCTTCACCGCGGGTGACCGTGCTGGTCTCCACCTCGGGCACGTACTCGTGGGCGGGCACGTCGTGCGCGGTCTCGGCCGCGGCGGGCTGCGGTGACGGCGTCGCCGGGGTCGAGCCCGGGGTGAGCACGTTGCCGGCCACTTCGGACGCGACGGCGCCGGCAGCGGCCGCGGCGCCCTTCCTGATCTTCCCCTTCGGCTGGTCGGTCACGACAGGACCTCCGCCCTGGCTTCGCTGAGCAGGATTCCTTCGCACGTGCGGACCAGCACGCGCGCCGCGTCGCGGACGTCGCGCGGGGACGCGGGGTGCTC
>NZ_JAAGNB010000901.1:0-1045 GCF_010550475.1 Amycolatopsis sp. SID8362 | reverse complement strand
GGCCGCGGACCACGCCGTGGTCCGCCCGGCCCGCCGCCAGCGCGGCCAGCCCGGTGCGCAGCGCGGGGAGGTCGTCGCCGAGCACGAACGCCCGGTGCTCGAACTGCGCGCGCAGCGTGGTGAGCGAGTGGGCGACGTCGAGCGGCCGCAGTTCGGCCTGGTCGTCCACAAAGGACAGCAGGCGGGCGGCCTGGTCCTGGACGGCCTCGGCGGACTTGCCCGACAGCGCCCAGCCGAGCACGGCGGGTTCGGGGCCTGGTTCGGGCTCGGGTTCGGGTTCGGGGGCCTGTTCGAGGATCGTGTGCGCGTTGGTGCCGCTGATGCCGAACGACGACACGGCGGCGCGGCGCGGGCGGCCCGTCTCGGGCCACGGGACCGTCTCGGTGAGCAGTTCCACCGCGCCCGCCGACCAGTCGACGTGCGTGGTGCGCTCGTCGGCGTGCAGCGTTTTCGGCAGCGTGGCGTGCCGCAGGGCCAGCACCGTCTTGATGACCCCGGCGATGCCGGCGGCGGCCTGGGCGTGCCCGATGTTGGACTTGACCGAGCCGAGCCGCAGCGGCTCTTCGCGGTCCTGCCCGTAGGTCGCCAGCAGGGCCTGCGCCTCGATCGGGTCGCCGAGGGTGGTGCCCGTGCCGTGCGCCTCGACGACGTCCACTTCGGACGGTGCCAGCCCGGCGTTGGCCAGCGCCTGGCGGATCACCCGGCGCTGCGACGGGCCGTTCGGGGCGGTGAGCCCGTTGGACGCGCCGTCCTGGTTGATCGCGGAGCCCTTGACCACGGCGAGGACCTGGTGGCCGTGGCGGCGGGCGTCGGCCAGCCGTTCGACGAGGACCAGCCCGACGCCCTCGGCGAGCGTCATGCCGTCGGCGGACTCGGCGAACGCCTTGCACCGCCCGTCCTTCGCGAGCATCCCCTGCGCGCTGAAGACCACCCACGGGTCGCTGGTCGGCATGACCGTGACGCCGCCGGCCAGTGCCAGCGAGCTTTCGCCGTCCCGCAGCGACTGGCAGGCGAGGTGCAGCGCGACCAGCGACGACGAGCACGC
>NZ_JAAGNB010000859.1:0-923 GCF_010550475.1 Amycolatopsis sp. SID8362 | reverse complement strand
CGACGCCGGGGCCGCCGTGGCCTGGCTGGACGTCGAGGTCCCGAACCTTTCGGCGGCGCTGCGCCAGGCCGCGACGCGCGGGCCGTACCCCGGCGCCTGGTACCTGGCCGACGCGCTGCGGCGGTTCTTCCACGACCACGGCCGCCGCGCGGAGTGGCTCGAACTGGCCCCGATCGTCCTGCGCGCGGCCCGCGACCACGGCGCCCAGCCGGCCGAGGCGCTGGTCCACCTGTCCATCGGCGGCGCGTACTTCCGCGAAGGCCAGCACGAAGCCGGCATCCGGCATTCGGAGAAGGCGGTGCTGGCCAGCCGGGCGTGCGGCTGGCGCGAGTGCGAGGCGACGGCCGTCGCGAACCTGGGCTCGATGCTGGAGTGGACCGGACGGCTGTCGGAGGCCGTCGAACACAGCCGTCGCGCGATCCAGCTGTTCCGCGAGCTGGCCAACCGCTCGGGCGAAGCGCTCGCGCTGAACTCGCTGAGCTGCCACTACCGCCAGCTGGGCCGGCTGGAGCAGGCGGAGGACTGCCTGGTCGAGGCGATCGCGCTGGCCCGCAAGGAGGACCTGGCGTTCTGGGAGGCGGCGAACCTCGCCGACCTCGGCTGGGTGCTGCTGGCCACCGGGCGGCTGGCCGAGGCCGGTGAGGTCCTCGACCAGGCGTTGACGGCGTTCCGCGACCTCGGCACGAGCTTCGGCGAAGCGACGGTGCTGAACGCGGTGAGCGCCCTGCAGATCGCCCGCGGCGACCACGCCTCGGCGGCGCGGACGGCCGAAGCGGCCCTCGAATCCGTCCGCCGTGACGGCGACCGGCAGGTCGAGGCGGCCGCGTTGATCGCGCTGGGCCGGGCGGAGGAAGGCCGGGGCGACCTGGCCGCGGCGGAGCGCGTCCTGCGTGAGGCCCGGGAGCTGACGGCGGAGTCCGGGC
>NZ_JAAGNB010000814.1:0-265 GCF_010550475.1 Amycolatopsis sp. SID8362 | reverse complement strand
GGTTCGGCGATGTCCATCGGTTCCCCTCTCAGGACCAGGCGGGGCGCCGGATCCACATGGTCCACAGTGGACGATAACCCTGCCGGTGCCAGAACACCGGCGAAAGCGGGTTGGCCGGGTGGTAGAAGAGGAACGTCCCCAGCGAGCCGGGCCGGAGCAGCTCCTCGTGCGCTACCGCCATCAGCGCCCGGCCCACGCCGCCGCCGCGGGCCGCGGGCGCCACCGACAGCGTGTCGACGTACCCCCAGCGCCCCGGCCGCAGCCG
>NZ_JAAGNB010000772.1:0-930 GCF_010550475.1 Amycolatopsis sp. SID8362 | reverse complement strand
CGCCGCCGGCCAGCGCCAGCGAGCACTCCCCGCGGCCCAGTGCCTGCGCGGCCAGGTGGAGCGCGACGAGCGCGGACGAGCACGCGGTGTCGACCGTGACCGCGGGGCCCTCCAGCCCGAAGGTGTACGACAGCCGGCCGGAGATCACGCTCAGCGCCGAGCCGGTGCCGAGGTGGCCGGCCAGCTCGGCAGGCGGGCTGTAGCCGCTGCCGGACGCGCCGACGAACACGCCGGTGCGGCTGCCGCGGACCGCGGCCGGGTCGATGCCGGCGTTTTCGAAGGCCTCCCAAGCGGTTTCGAGCACGACCCGCTGCTGCGGGTCCATGGCCAGCGCTTCCCGCGGCGAGATGCCGAAGAACCCGGCGTCGAACGCGCCCGCGTCGGGCAGGAACCCGCCCTCGCGGGCGTAGGAGGTGCCGGTGCGGCCGCCTTCGGGGTCGTAGAGCGCGGCCAGGTCCCAGCCGCGGTCGGCGGGGAACTCCGAGATCGCGTCGACCTCGCCGGACACCAGCGTCCACAGGTCGTCCGGGGAGCGGACGCCGCCGGGGAACCGGCAGCTCATCCCGACGATGACGATCGGGTCGTCCGCGGCCGGGCGGCGGACGGCGGCCGGCGCGACCGGGGTCTCGGCCACTGCGCCGGTCAGTTCGCCGAGCAGGTACCCGGCCAGTACCAGCGGCGTCGGGTAGTCGAACACGAGGGTCGCGGGCAGGCGCAGCCCGGTGACGGCGTCGAGCTGGTTGCGCAGCTCGACCGCGGTCAGCGAGTCGAAGCCGAGCTCCTGGAACGCGCGCGCCGGGTCGACCGCGGTGGCGGAGGCGTGCCCGAGCACGACGGCGACCTGCGCGCAGACCAGGTCGACGACGGCCTGCTCGCGCTCGTCACCGGTCAGCCCGGCGAGCCTGCCCAGCAGCCCCGCGCGTCCGGCGC
>NZ_JAAGNB010000724.1:0-614 GCF_010550475.1 Amycolatopsis sp. SID8362 | reverse complement strand
CCGCCGTTCGGTCTCCGGGCGCGGGTTCCGGACGCTGCCGAGCTCGGCGTTGCGCACCGCGCGGAGGCTCAGCCCGGCGCGCCCGGCCAGCTGCGCCTGCGTGAGCCCGGCCAGCACGCGGCGCTCACGCAGCCATCCGGCGAACGACGGGCCTTCCTCCACAGGCGTCCTCTCCCGCGTGCCCGAGCGGAACGTACCCCTCAAGCATCACGATCGTGCCTCCCCACCTGTACCACCGAACGGCGAAGATAACCGTTTCCGCAGGTACCGACCGTGACCGCGGCGTGACGCGGCAGTACAGGCGCTCGTCCACCACGAGTTCCTAGGCTTTCTCCCGTCCGGTGGTGACGAGGGGTTCGCGGAGCAGCCGTCGCATGGGGTACGACGGCTGCACCCGGGCCATCAGACGCCGAAGCGCTCCAGGAGGGCGCGCACGGCGGCTGGGTCCTCGACGTGGGCGTTGTGCCCGAGGCCGGCGAGGGTGACCGCGTCCGGGTCCAGCGCGCGCAACTGCTCCGGGCGGCTCATGGGGTCGTCCTCGCCCGCCGCCAGCACGACCGGGCACCGCGCCGCGGCGAGCAGCGCCGGCATGTCCGGCGCGCCGACGCCGAACG
>NZ_JAAGNB010000665.1:0-494 GCF_010550475.1 Amycolatopsis sp. SID8362 | reverse complement strand
GTCTCGAGCTGGCCGCCCGCGCGCAGTGGCGCGCGTACCGGCGGCACCCGTGGCTCGCGCCGATCCTGCTGAACTCGCTGGTCCGGCCCCCGGTACTGGCGGCCGGGCTGCGGCTGCTCGACTGGTCGTTGCGCGCCTTGGCCGGCACCGGCCTGCGCCGCCGGGTGAAGCTGCAGGTCGTCATGACGCTCAACGGCTGGGTCGGCGGCCTGGCGGTGAGCAACGCGTTCGAGGTCCAGGCCGAGCAGGACACGGGCATCACCGGCGACCAGCGGCTGGCCGCGGATATGGCGCTGCTCACGGGTTACCTGGAGTCGGGCCGGTTCCCGGTGCTCGCCGAGGTGATGACCGGCGTCGAGGACGTCGGCATCGACGAGGCGTTCGAGTTCGGGCTGCGCCGCCAGCTCGACGGCATCGCGGTGCTGCTGGGCGAACACCAGTCGCTTTGACGGATGGGCGTTCGGGACGGCGCCGCCACGCTGGGAGCATGAGCG
>NZ_JAAGNB010000614.1:0-456 GCF_010550475.1 Amycolatopsis sp. SID8362 | reverse complement strand
AGGTCGAACAGCGCGTAGTCGCGCGGCGAAACGGTGGCCAGCTGCCGGGTGAACGCGGCGACGTCGGTCACCTTCGGCACGCTCCGGCTGTCCAGCGTGGCGTCCAGGCCCGCGACCGTGCCGGTGGACCGGGCGGCCGCCAGCACCGCCGCCGGGTTCGCGACCGGCGTCAGCTGAGCGCCGGCGAGCGCGGTGATCACGGAGACCACCGGGACGTCGTGGTCCGGATCGGTGGCCGAGACCAGCCGCGCGGTCAGCGTCAGCGGGACGTCGCCCGAGGCGTCCGGCTCGACGTCCACGACCAGCGGACCCATCGGCGCGGTGCTGACGAACACCGTGCCGTCGGCGCCCGGCTCGACCGTGCGCAGGCCGCACGCCTTGAGCAGCCACGCCCCGGCCGGGTCCGCCGAGCGCGGTTGCGGCACGAGGTTCGGGTCCTTGAGCTTGCCCGCCGCG
>NZ_JAAGNB010000571.1:0-299 GCF_010550475.1 Amycolatopsis sp. SID8362 | reverse complement strand
CCGCCGCCCGTTCGGCCAGGGTCCGCGCCCCCAGCGGCAGCGCCTCACGCGCCCGCACCAGCGCGACCACCTCGGCGCGGTCCTCGGGCGTCGTCCCGACGACGCTCTCGGCCGTCACGCCGACGACGAGTCCGATGTGGACACCACCGGCCAGGTCCGCGGCGCCGGAGAACAGCCCGGCACCCAGCCGCAGCGGTACCTCCGCGACGACCTCGCCGTCCCGGGTCGCGAACGCCGTGAGCGCGGCGTCGGCGAAGGCCCCGGCGACCTCGACCTCCAGCCGGGTGCCGGTCGGCGCG
>NZ_JAAGNB010000528.1:0-216 GCF_010550475.1 Amycolatopsis sp. SID8362 | reverse complement strand
CGCCGATCGCGCTGCTGGTGCGCCCGGGGAAGGCGGCCGTCAGGACGTGCTGGTTGCCGACGTGCACGACCTGGACGGCGAAGTCCAGCACGACCACGCCGAGCACCAGCAGCGGCAGCGACCGGCCGAGCTGCCCGGTCGCCGCCCACGAGCACACCAGCAGGACGAGCGCGAGACCCGCCACCCGGCGCGCGTGCCCGGCGTCGGCCCAGCGGC
>NZ_JAAGNB010000478.1:0-4184 GCF_010550475.1 Amycolatopsis sp. SID8362 | reverse complement strand
CCGCCCGCGGCCCGCAACAGCGCCGTGACGGCCACGCTCGGGTCGAGCGCGCGGAGCCCGCGACGGAGCAGGTAGTCCTCGGCGTCGTTGTCGGCGGCCATCCCGCCGTCGGCCCACGGGCCCCACGCCACGGCCGTCGCGGCGAGACCACGGGCGCGGCGACCTTCGGCGAGCGCGTCGAGGAAAGCGTTTGCGGCCCCGTAGAGCGCCTGCTGCCCGCTGCCCCAGACCCCGGCGATCGAGGAGAACAGGACGAAGGCGTCGAGGTCGGCGTCGGCGAGGAGCTCGTCGAGGTGGCGGGCGCCGATCGCCTTGGCGGCCCACTGTTCGGCCACGTCCGCGCCGTCCACTTCGGACAGCGGCGCGGAGCGGACGACACCCGCGGTGTGCACGACGGCGGTGAGCCCGGGACTGACCCGCTCGACCAGCTCGGACAGGAACTCCCGGTCGGCGACGTCGCCGGCCGCGAACGTCACCCGGACACCCAGTTCCTCGGCCAGTTCCGCCGCTCCCGGGGCATCGGCCCCTCGGCGGGAGACCAGCACGAGGTGGTCGGCGCCCTCCCGGGCGAGCCGGCGGGCGACGTGCGCGCCCAGCGCCCCGGTCCCTCCGGTGATGAGCACGGTGCCGCGCGGGGTCCACGCGGGGGCCGCGACCGGCTCGGCCGGCTCCAGCCGCCGCCCGAAGTCACCCTCGGCACGGAGGGCGACCTGGTCTTCGGCGCCGGTCAGCCGGGCGAAGAACCGTGCGGTGGTTGTGGAGTCCACTTCGGACGGCAGGTCGATCAGGCCACCCCACCGTTCGGGGAGTTCGAGCGCGGCGGCGCGGCCGAGTCCCCAGACGGCGGCCTGCTCGGGATCCGGCGCGGGATCGGTTCCGGTGGCGCGCACGGCCCCGGACGTCACGCACCACAGCGGGGCGTCGATGCCGGCGGCGTCGAGTTCGCGGACGAGGTCGACGGTCCGCTCGAGCCCGGCGCCGCTGAACACGGCGACCGGCTCGGCGTCGCCGAGCGAGCCGTCGAACCGGATGACCCGGCCGTTCCAGCTCTCGAGGACGGCTTCCAGCTGCGGGGACGGGTCGACGACGAGGCAGTCGCCGTGGGGCGCGGCCGCTTCGGCGGGATCCAGCGAGGTCCAGGTGACCCGGTACCGCCAGGCGTCCGCGGCCGTGGCCGCTTCACGGCGTTGGCGCACAGCCGCGAGGGCGGGCCGCAGGGTGTCTTCGGGCAGGCCGAGTTCGGCGGCGAGCGCGGGGACGTCCACGTCGGTTTGCGGTGCGGGCGTGGGCCAGAAGCGCTCCCGCTGGAACGGGTAGGTCGGCAGGTCGATCCGGGGGCCGGCGGGCAGGTACGCGGCCCAGTCGACGGAGCCGCCGTGGACCCACACCCCGGCGAGAGCGGTCAGCAGGGTCCGCTCTTCGTCGCGGTCGCGGCGCAGAGCTGGGAACGAGCCCGGCACCATCGCGCTGAGGACGCCGTCCGGGCCCAGCTCGAGGAAGGTCTGGACGCCTTCGGCTTCGAGAGTGGCGATGCCATCGGCGAAGCGGACCGCTTCCCGGACGTGGCGGACCCAGTAGTCGGCGGTGAACGGCTCTGCGAGAGCACCGCTCACATTCGAGATCACCGGTATCGTTGCGGGGCGGTGCTCCAACGACTCGGCGACCGCGCGGAACTCCTCCAGCATGGGGTCCATCAGCGGCGAGTGGAAGGCGTGGCTGACGGTGAGGCGCTTGGTCTTGGGGAACTGGGCCGCGATGGCCAAGACCTCGGCCTCGTCGCCGGAGATGACCACCGATTCGGGGCCGTTGACGGCGGCGATGGAGACACCGTCGGTGAGGGTGATCGCGGATTCGGGGGCGGCGATGGAGACCATCGCGCCGCCTGGCGGGAGGGCCTGCATGAGGGAGGCTCGGGCGGCGACCAGGCGGCAGGCGTCTTCCAGGGAGAGGACGCCAGCTACGTGGGCGGCCGAGATCTCGCCGATTGAATGGCCCGCTACGAAATCTGGGCGGATACCGAACGATTCGACTAGGCGGTAGAGGGCGACTTCTAGGGCAAAGAGGGCGGGTTGGGTGAATTCGGTACGGTCCAGGAGAGCTTGGGTGGTGAAGGCCTCGCGGAGTGCCGGGGTGAAGTGAGAGAGGACCTCGTCGAATGCCGCCGCGTAGGTCGGGAAGCGGGCGTACAGCTCCTGGCCCATGCCGGACCGTTGGGCGCCTTGACCGGTGAACAACACCGCCAGCCGGGCATCCTCGCGGACCTCGCCAGTGACCGTGGTCGAGCCGAGGATGACACTGCGGTGCTCGAACGCCGTCCGGGCCGTCGCCAGCGTACGCGCGATGTCCGCGGGGTCGGCCGTCACCGACGCGAGCTGCGAAGCCTGCGCTCGCAACGCTTCCGGTGTCTTCGCCGACAGCACGAACGGCGTCAGCGTGCCGACCGGCGCCTCCGCGGCCACCGGCGAGGCTGGCGGGACGGCTTCGAGGATCGTGTGCGCGTTCGTCCCGCTGACGCCGAACGACGACACCGCGGCCCGCCGCGGCCGGTCGGCCGAAGGCCAGTCACGGGACTCCGTCAGCAGCTCGACCGCGCCCGCCGACCAGTCCACATGCGACGAAGGCGCGTCGACGTGCAGTGTTCGCGGCAATACCCCGTGCCGCATCGCCATGACCATCTTGATGATCCCGGCGACGCCCGCCGCCGCCTGGGTGTGGCCGATGTTCGACTTCACCGAACCCAGCCACAGCGGCGTCTCGCGGTCTTGGCCGTAGGTGGCCAGGAGCGCCTGGGCTTCGATCGGGTCGCCCAGCGTGGTTCCGGTGCCGTGCGCCTCGACGACGTCGATGTCCGATGTGGACAGGCGGGCGCTGTCGAGCGCCGCGCGGATCACCCGTTGCTGGGACGGGCCGTTCGGCGCGGTCAGGCCGTTGGACGCGCCGTCGGAGTTGACCGCCGAACCCCGGACCAGCGCCAGGACTTCGTGGCCGTGGCGCTGAGCGTCCGACAGTCGCTCCACCAGGAGCATCCCGACGCCTTCGCCCCAGCCGGTGCCGTCGGCCGCCTCGGCGAACGCCTTGACGCGGCCGTCCGGGGCGAGCCCGCGCTGCTTGCTGAACTCGACGAACGTGCCCGGCGTGGCCATCACCGTCGCGCCGCCGGCCAGCGCCAGATCGCACTCGCCCTGCCGCAGCGCCTGCACGGCGAGGTGCAGCGCGACCAGCGACGACGAACACGCCGTGTCGACCGTCAGCGACGTGCCCTCGAACCCGAACAGGTACGACAGCCGCCCGGAGACGACGCTCGCCGCGTTGCCGGTGCCGAGGTAGCCCTCGACGTCCTCCGCCGAGGAACGCAGCAACGCCAGGTAGTCCTGGCCGTTGGAGCCGACGAACACGCCGGTCCGGCTGCCGCGCACCGAAGCCGGGTCGATGCCGGCGCGCTCGAAGGCCTCCCACGACGTCTCCAGCAGGAGCCGCTGCTGGGGGTCCATCGCCAGCGCTTCCCGGGGCGAGATCCCGAAGAAGCCGGCGTCGAAAAGGTCGGCGTCGTGCAGGAAAGCGCCTTCTCGCGCGTAGGTCGTGCCCGGACGGCCTTCGTCGAACAGCGTCGCGGTGTCCCAGCCGCGGTTGGCGGGGAACGCCGTGACGGCGTCGCCGCCGCGGGCCACCAGGTCCCACAGCCCTTCCGGCGAGCGCACGCCACCGGGGAACCGGCAGGCCATCGCGACGATGGCGACCGGCTCGGTCGCGGCCTCGACGAGCTGCCGGTTCTGCCGCCGCAGCCGCTCGGCCTCCTTCACGGAGGCGCGCAGCGCGTCGAGCACCTTCTCGGGCGTGGCCATGGTTTCAGCTCCAGGGGTGGGTCATCGGGAATCGGTACCGTCCAGCGCCAGCCGCACCAGCGCTTCGGCGTCCAGCTCGTCCAGGTCGTCACCGGCGTCGGCGGCGTCCTCGAGCCCGGCCAGCTCCAGCAGCGCCGACATCAGGCCGGCATCGCGGAACTTCGCCAGCGGCACGGTGGCCAGCGCCGCCCGGATCCGGGCTTCTTCGGGGTCGGCCGCGGCGCCGGGCCGCAGGACTTCCAGCAGGTGCGCGGCCAGCGCCGCCGGGGTCGGGTGGTCGAAGACGACCGTCGCGGGCAGCGTCACGCCGGCCGCCGCCGCGAGGCGGTTGCGGAACTCGAC
>NZ_JAAGNB010000429.1:0-393 GCF_010550475.1 Amycolatopsis sp. SID8362 | reverse complement strand
GTCGGGCGCGGCCTGCAGCAGCATCCGCGAGGTCCCGACGTACGCCGCGCGCGCCGCGACCGCCCCGGGCCGGGACTCCGGCTCGTCGAACGCCCGCATCGCGCTCAGGTGGTCCAGCACCCGCGCGCCCCGCTCGGCGGGTGCCGTGCCGACCCGGCGGACCAGGTCGTCGAGCAGCACCTTCAGCCGGGATTCAGTGCCGAGGAACGTCCCGCTGGCCACGGCGGTGACCGCGTCGATGTTCACCCCGCACCACAGCTCGTCCGGCTGCGCGGGCAGCCACTCCTGCCAGGCGGCGAGCAACGCGGCCTGGGCGCCGTCCGGGAACGTGAGCTTGAAGGTGGCGACGTCGGCGATCGGCACGGTCCGGAAGGTGAACCCGGTGACGATCCC
>NZ_JAAGNB010000375.1:0-585 GCF_010550475.1 Amycolatopsis sp. SID8362 | reverse complement strand
GCTGCGCGGTCATGCCGCCGACGCCGGTCCACGGACCCCAGGCGAGCGACACCGCGGGCAGCCCGCGCGCGGCGCGGTGCTCCGCGAGGGCGTCGAGGTAGGCGTTGGCGGCGGCGTAGTTCGCCTGCCCGGCACCGCCGATGGTGCCCGCGACCGAGGAGAACAGCACGAACCCGTCGAGGTCCGCGGTCAGCTCGTGCAGCAGCCACGCGGCTTCGGCCTTCGGGCGCCACACGCGGTCGAACTGCTCGGCGGTCAGTGTTTCGACCGTGCCGTCGTCGAGCACCCCGGCCGCGTGCACCACGGCGGTCAGGCGGTGGCCGTCGAGGACCGCGGCGAGCGCGGCGCGATCGGTGACGTCGCAGGCGGCGACGGTCACCTCGGCCCCGGCGCCGGTCAGGTCGGTGACGTCGGCCTCGCCGCTGCGGCTGAGCAGCAGCAGGCGGCGCATGCCGTGCTCGGTCACCAGGTGCTTCGCCAGCAGGCGGCCGAGGCCACCGGTGCCGCCGGTGATGAGGACGGTCCCGTCGGGGTCCCAGCCCAGCGGCGCCGGTTCGGCCGTCGCCTTCGCGAGCCGCGGGACCT
>NZ_JAAGNB010000275.1:0-707 GCF_010550475.1 Amycolatopsis sp. SID8362 | reverse complement strand
CCAGCGCGGCGCTTCGCCGGCCCGCAGATCCGGCCACGGCGGCCGGCGCAGCACCGCGAGCGTGCCCAGTGCCGCGGCCACCAGGCCGGTCGTCACCGCGATCAGGGCGACGCGCGTGGTATCGACCGCCGGCTCCCACTTGGCCTGGCCGTCGCGGATCGCGAACACCCCGACCGGGCGGCTGACCGGGATCACCGTGGTGCCGTCCTGCGTCTCGTACGGCTCGCCGAAGAGTGGTTGTTCCATGCCGCCATCGAACTGCACTCGCGCTGTCGCTGACAAGATCGGACAGGATCCTGTCGTTCCCGTGACCGGCTGCTTACGATCGGCAGGGGCGGTCGCCGACGACTGTCCTCAATGGACAAGGGAGCCGCCGTGCGCAGGATCGCGCTTCTGACCGCGTTTTCCGTGGCCGCCGCCGTCGTCGCCGCGGCACCGGGTGCCGCCGGGGCCGGGCCCGCCTGGTTCACCTCGTGGGCCCAGTCCCAGGACGGCCGGGCCGGCGCGCCGGTGTCGGCGCAGTCGTTGCGCATGATCACGCACCTGAGCCAGGGTGGGGACGCGGTCCGCGTCCGGTTCCAGAACACCTTCGGCACCGGGCCGCTGACCATCGGCCACGCGACCGCGGGCCCCAGCGCGGGCGGCGCCGCGGTGTCGGCGGTGCGGGGGCTGACGTTCGCCGGCCGGGCGAGCGTCACGATCCCCGC
>NZ_JAAGNB010000220.1:0-632 GCF_010550475.1 Amycolatopsis sp. SID8362 | reverse complement strand
GGGGACGGCGCCCGCAGCGGCGGGTGGTACACCGCTGCCGCGGCGAGCAGCACCTCGTCGCCGAGACCGGCCAGCGCGCGGACCCACTCCGCCACGTCGTCCACTGTGGACACGCCCGGCGGCACGTCCAGCAGCACCAGCCGGTCCAGCAGCGGCGCCACGACCCCGAGCAGCTCCAGCACCAGGTTCGTGTGGTCGGTGCCGGTGAGGTCGGCGCCGAGGTCCGGGAGGGCCACCAGCGCCGGCTCCGGCAGGTCGGCCTGCGCCGCCACCGCGTCGGCGTAGTCGTTGCGCCCCGGCGGGCTGTCCGTGCCGCCGGTGAGCGTGAGGTCCCAGGCCAGCGAAATCGGCGCCCCCGCGGGGATCGGGCTCGCCGGCCCGTCCGGGCGCAGCGGCAGCACCCGGATCAGCCGGGACGCGGTGAGCCGGCCGGCAACCTCGCCGGGCGCCATGCCCGCGAAGGTTTCCGCCGGCTCGCCGGGTACGAGCACCCGCACGGTGACCGTCGGCGGGCCCGCGACGCTGCTCGCCGAGTACCGCACGGCGACCCGGCCGCCGTTCGCCCACGCACCGGGACTCGCGGCCACCACGCGGAAGTCGTCCGTCCACTGTGCACCGGCGGGTGCGGCGGG
>NZ_JAAGNB010000173.1:0-249 GCF_010550475.1 Amycolatopsis sp. SID8362 | reverse complement strand
CAGCCCGCTGCTCGGCGACCTGCCCGAGGTGCGTGTGCTGGCGTCGCTCACCGAGGGCGGCGAAGGCACCACCGGGGAAACCGCGCGCCTGCGCGGGATGCCCGGAGCCGAGCGCGAGCGGGCCCTGCTCGACCTGGTCCGCGCGGAGGCCGCCACCGTGCTGGGGCACGCCTCGGCCGCCGGAGTGCCCGAACAGCAGGCGTTCCGCGACGCCGGGTTCGACTCGCTGACCGCGGTGGAGCTGCGCAA
>NZ_JAAGNB010000042.1:0-416 GCF_010550475.1 Amycolatopsis sp. SID8362 | reverse complement strand
TGGCCAGCAGCCGCCGCTCGGTCGCGGGGCCGGTCAGGCCGGGGTAGGCGGCGGCGTTGACCGTGCGGACCGACGGCGTCCCGTTGGCGCGCAACGTGCCCTGGACGTCGTAGCTGAAGCCGGTGCCCGGGTCGCCGCCGTTCACCGCGGTCCACAGGAAGTCGCCGATCTTGGCGCGCAGCTGCGGGCCGGGCTTGCCGCCGTCGTGGCCGCCGGTGTACCAGATGGTCTTGACCTTGCCGCCCGCCGCGGTGATCTGCCGGGCGCTGGCGTCGGACTGGTCGAGGCCGAACAGCGTGTCGCTTTCGCCCTGCACGAGCAGCGTCGGGATGGTGATCTTGCCGGTCACGGACACGGGGGACACGCGGCGCAGCAGGTCGACGCTCGCCTGGCTCGCCTGCCCGGTGGTGCCGAGC
>NZ_JAAGNB010001822.1:0-9547 GCF_010550475.1 Amycolatopsis sp. SID8362 | reverse complement strand
GGTCGGCCGCCCGCGCGACGGGGCCCGCCGCGGCTAGGGCGCCGAGCGCGCCGAGGGAGCCGGCCAGGACCGCGCGCCGGGTCGGGCGAAGGGGGTGCTCGGACATGCTTCGTCCCTTTCGTGCACTGGCCCCGCGACGCGGGTGGTGCGAAAGAGGTGGCCGGGATGCCGATCCGCCGTCCGTCGGCATCCCGGCCGGCTCTTGGGGCGCGGCGTGCTACCCGTTTCGCCGGAGCGGTGGTCGGGGAGCGAAAGCGCTTCCCAGGGAGAACATCTACTCGCCCGGCGGTCCGGCGGTCAAGAGAGATCCGATCTTTCACGTCATATATCAGATATTTAACCCGGATGGCGGGCGTTCCGGTGTACCGGTGACTGAAACGTGTGCCAGAGGTCGGATCTGCACCTTGACCGTGGTGCACGGCAGGAGTACCACTCCGGGTGGACCAGACCACTGGAGGTCGCTGATGTTCCTGCGTCGTTTGGGTGTCGTGTGCGCTTCGCTGCTGGCGGCCGCCGGGCTCGCCGCCGCGCCGGCTTCGGCCGATCTGCAGAAACCGTCCCAGCAGTGGCTGCGCGACAGCCAGGCGGGCCTCTTCCTGCACTGGGGCATGCGCACGTCGCCCGGTTACACCAGTTGCAGTGCCTGGGAGAAGGCGATCACCGACGGCGGGTGGAGTCCCGGCTACTGGGTCACCGAAGCGAAGAAGCTGCACGCGTCGTACCTGGTGCTGGCGTCCTTCCACAGCCGCCTCGGCTACTCGCGGGCGTGGCCGTCGAAGATCCCGGGCAGCTGCAGCACCAAGCGCGACTTCCTCGGCGAGCTGGTCGCCGCGGCGAAGGCGGAGGGGCTCAAGGTCATCCTCTACATGACCAACGACGCCCAGTGGCACAACGAGGGCGGCCACGAGTGGCTCGACTCGGGCGCCTACTCGAAGTACAAGGGCAAGACGGTGAACCTCGACAGCCAGGACGGCTTCGGCCAGTTCAGCTACGACAACTTCTTCGAGGTCATGAAGAACTACCCCGACCTCGGCGGCTTCTGGATCGACAACGACAACGCCTACTGGGAATCCCACGACCTGTACCGGCAGATCTACCAGCAGCGCCCGGGCTACCTGCTGAGCAACAACAACGAAGACACGCCGATCATGGACACGATCAGCAACGAGCAGAAGACCGGCATGACCCCGGCGTACGACTACCCGCAGGCCACGTACACAGCGATGCCGCGGCTCACGGAGGCGTGCTTCAAGCTGCCCGACACCGGGGCGTGGTGGTACGGCGGCTCGAACCCGCCGGTGAACAAGGCGCTCAACCTCGGCAGGCTGGTGGCGAACGCGGGCTCGTCGATCAAGTCCCTGATGGCCGAAACGGCGATGGTGAACGGCAGGTTCCCGTCGAACCAGGAAGCGTTCAACACCTTCGCGGCGGGGTACCTCGGCGCGATCCGGGAATCCCTCGACGGCACGGAGGGCGCCGGGTACATGTACGGCGGCATGCAGCCGGGCTTCTGGAACGACGGCGCGCACGGCGTCATCACCATCCGCGGGGCGACGCAGTACCTGCACGTGCTGACCAAGCCGTCCGGGAGCACGCTGAAGATCCGCGACAACGGCTACCGCGTCTCCCGCGTCACGAACCTCCGCACCGGCGCGGCCGTCTCGTTCGGCCAGGGGAACGGCAGCCTGACACTGACCGGGCTGTCGGGCTGGGACCCCTACGACACGGTGTTCAAGGTCGAAACGACCGGCCGCACGGGGATCTACGACTCGCGGACGGTGACGCTGAAGGCGAGCACCTCGGCGTCCGGCCACAGTGGACAGTCGGCGAGCGACGGCGACTACCTGACGTACTTCGACAACGGCAAGAAGCTCCCGGTCGACCTCGACTTCGATCTCGGGTCGGCGAAGCCGGTCCAGTACATCGGCGTCAACCAGCGCGAGGACTCCGTGAGCTATGCCCGGTCGGACACCGAGCAGTCGGCGCGGATCAAGGGCTACCAGGTGTTCGTGTCGGCCGACGGCCAGAACTGGGGCAGCGCGGTGAAGTCCGGCACGCTCCCGAGTCACCGCGGCGTCCAGCTCGCGGACCTGCCCGCGGTGACGACGAGGTACGTCCGGCTCCGGATCACGAGCACGTACGCGGCATCGAGCGACACCACGCGCTACAAGCGGCTGCGCATCGACGAAACCTGGCTGGGCTCGGCCTACGCGAGCTGAGCTACAGGACCCGTTCGAGCACCTCGGGCCGGGTCGCCCGCGCGAGTGCCGCGTCGAGCGTCCGGTGCAGGTCACCGGAGTCGGGAGTCGCGAAGTAGTGCGGCATGTCGGCCCGGTCGAGCGCCGCCGCGCCCGGCCCGATGCCGAGCAGGTACGGCGAGTAGAGGATCAAGGCGTGCGCCCCGGGATCGGCGCAGAGCGCGGCCATCCCGGGGAACTCGGCGGCTTGGTGCACCTCGAACCGCTCGGTGTCGGCGGCGTGGCGCTCCTTGAACCGGGCGAACTTCGCCAGCGACTCCTTCGTCTTGGGGCCCAGCGGTTCCCCGCGCAGCCGCGAGAAGATCGCCGTCGCCTCACCGGCCGGGTCGAGCACGACGCAGCGGTAGGTGCCCCCGCGCCGCAGGAACTCGAGCACCGCGTCCCGGTACAGCGCGGGCCGGTCGGTGGTGGTGAGGCGGTTCGCGCAGGAGTTGAGCGTGGTGCCGAGGTCGAGCACCTCGCCGGTCGCGGCGCTGACCAGCTGCGCCTTTTCGTGCTGGCTCGGGCGGCGCGGGTAGGCGTGGACGCGGACGTCGCCGGGCAGCCCGGTGGCGCGCAGCCAGGCCCGCTTGCCCGGTTCCGCGCCGCCGCCGGCCGGCATGAGGTAGACGTCCTGCTCCTCGAACACGCCGACCCGTTCGAGCCGTCCGGCGAACGGCCCGGCCACCCGGTGCACCGCCCCGGACACCGCCAGCCGGTCCGGCGGCACCGCTTCCTCGAGGTGCGCCGCGAAGTTGATGTGCGGTGAATGGATCGACGCGGACCGTTCGCCGGGCAGCCGCACGGGTCCCTTGTGCACGGCCAGCCGCAGCCGCAGTTCCCCGGCGAACTCGGCGTCGGCGAGCTCTTCCCGCAGCCCGGGGACGTCTTCGTTCAGGATCGCGTCCCCCACGCTGAGCGCGACGTCCCTCGCGACGCTCTCGTTGTCGTCGTGCAGGATGAAGAAACCGCCGTCCCCGCGCCAGCTCCACAGTTCGGCCCGCGCGCACCCCATGGCCCGCGCGCAGTTCTCGACCCGCGCGATCACCCGCTCGCGCAGCAGGTCGAAAGCGTGCGCGGCCCGGTCACGCGGGTTGCGCCCGACGATGCTCGAGTAGCCTGCGGCGTCGAGGAACAGGACGTACGCGTCGTCGTAGGTCACGTTGGCCTCGAACGAGTGGGCGCCCATGGTCCCAGCACACCACAGATCCCGCGCGGTGTCCCGTCTTCCGCCGCTCAGCCTTCGCCGGGCGCCCGGCTCGGGATCACGAAGCTGGGCGGGATGTAGTCGCTCTCCAGGAACTCCAGGACGGTGTGCATCGCCAAGAGCGTGGCGAGGTACTGGTAGGAGGAATCCTTTTCCGGGTCCCCGAAATCGGCGATGCCCCTGGCGATGATCCAATCCATGTCCCGGCAGGCGAAGGCGAAACCGTACGATTCCTGATCGCCGAGGAGGATGTGCTGGTTGGCTTCGTGGAGCTTGGCCAGGCGCTCGCCGTCGCGGAGCAGTTTGTCGCCGGAGGCGACGGCGTCCGACAGCACCGAGACCCGGGGCCGGAAGTCCGCCGGCAGGTCCAGCGGCCGGTTCTCGGCCGGCAGTTCGGCGATCGCGGTCGCGAGCCGATCGCGCAGGCGGGAGCCCGCGGGGTCGAAGCGCGTGAGCTGCATGTTCATCTGACCGCGGCTGGCGACCGCCGGCCGCGGCTCGAAGCGGTCGGGCAGCAACCGGCCCGGCTCGTACCACCAGACCGTGCGCGGGAGGTAGACGTCGCCCCGCCTGGTCTCCCCGGCCAGGCCCGCGGCCATCCCGACGAGGATCCACACGCTGGCCCGGTAGGAGATGGAGATCTCGTCGACGGCTTGCTGGGCGTGCAGGCTGTACGGTTCGCCGATCGTCGTCACCGCGACGGTCAGGCGACCCGGCGGGTCGGCGAGCCCGGCCGCGGTGAGCGGGATCCCGGCGCGGTAGAACGACCTGCCGTTGGGCAGGACGTCCGGCGGGCCGTCGGGTTTCAGCGCCGCCCGGGCCGCCTTGAACTCGATCGGCTGCACCGTGAGGATCATGACGTCGACGTCGCGCACCCGCTCGGCCGGAGCCGGGCGGCTGCGCCGCGGCGGGCTGCCGTCCATCGGCGGGAGGAACGACTCGACCACGGCGACGTCGAAGCCGGCCCGGTCCCGTTCCGGCAGCGGCTTGGCCCGGTTCGCGTAGTCGCGCACCATCAAGGTGCGCCGGAACACGTCTTCCTCCCGGTTGAGGAAGTGGGCGATCGACGCCATCGACTCCTCGGGGCGCTCGCGGCTGCGGCGCGGTGACCGCGGGCTGCTCACGTCCACACCCGGCGCGGGCTCGGGAGCTCGTAGAGCGCGCGGATCGGCACCTCGTCGAGCTGGTCGGCCGGGACGAAGTTGAAGATCGGGGTGTAGGCACGCGGGTGGATGTGGAACGCCTTGAGGATGTGGAGCATCTGCCGCGCGGTCTCGTTCGACGCGTTGATCTCGTCCAGCACCACCACCCGGGCCTGCCGCTGGGACAAGTGGTCCAGCTGCCGTCCCCAGCCAGTACTGTCGGCGATCCGCCGGACGTCGGCGCCCTCGGCCCGGATCAGTGCCTCCCGGGGAAGCGGCACGGCGACCATCCGGTCCTCCGCCCACGGCTGCATCCGGCGGACCAGCAGCTGGACGGCGGGCTCTTCGGGACACACGATCACCGCGCCCGGCGCCACCTCCCGCAGGATCAGCTCCAGCTTGTAGGCCAGGCAATCGCCGAACGCGTCGAAGATCTCCTTGAACGGCGGGAAGTGCTTCAGCCGCTTGGGCGGGCCGTAGCTTTCGGTGTCCCAGCCGACGCTGGTGAGGATGTGCCAGGCGTCGTACGACCGGAGCTCCGCGAATTCGTCGCGGTACTTGTCGGTGTGGGGGAGCGCCAGCTTGCACTGGTCGCAGTGGTCCCGGGCCACGCGCTCGGCGGCGACCTGCTTGATGGCCTGCACCGCCGGGAGGCCGTTCGCCTCGACGTGGCAGTCCCGGGACATGAACGCCGCGACCGAATACCGGTGCAGCCGGTAGCCGGCCTCCCTCGCCTGCCGGGCGACGGTGGTGTAGGTCGCTCCGGTGTTGATGAAGTCGACGAGGAACATGTAGCTCGTCCCGTCGTTCGCGGGTGGGATCTCCGCCGCGTCCATCGGCCACTTGATCCAGGGCACGGTGAGCCGGCCGGCGGTCGCGGTGACGGCTTGTTCCATCCACGGGTCGGTCCGCGCCGGGATGATGAGCGTCGTCCTCGCGGCGGTCTTGCCCGCGACGCTGGTGATCTTCTCGAGAAGCAGGTCCGCCAGCTCGGCCACCGCGCGCGAGCCGTCGAAGAAGAAGTGGCTGCAGTGCTGTTCGCTGATGTCGAAGTGCCCGATGCGGCGGATGACCTTGTCTTCGAAGTCCGGCCCAGGTCCTCCGTTGAGCTCTCGGTACTTGGCTTGGAAGATCTTGCGCGAAGGCGGTTCGAACGGACGTGGCGCGCCCCGCCGTTCCAGGTCGCCCGCCTTGTTCATGACGACGACCGTGCCGGAATCGGGCGGGAGATCGATGATGGGGTTCCAGAACGAGCTGAATTCCGCGTTGGGGAAGTCGGGCAGCAGGATGACGCTGACCTGCTCGGCCCGTGTGGCGAACTGGGTGGCGCACGACGCCACCCAGTGCAGGAAGTTCTCGCCGAGGTCCCCGTACCGGTTCCCCGTGCAGTCGATGATCTTGAGCTCGCGGTCCGCTTCCGAAGTGGTGAAGCCGAGGATCTCGGTCGAGGGGAGCACCGAGTTCTGGATGTCGTCGGCCGGGACGTACCGCGTGAACTGCGCGGCCCGGCGCATCGAAACCGTTTTGACCAGGCGTTTCGCCAGCCACTCGTGGAAGTCTCGGCGCTTTTCGTCGACCAGCTCGGACACCAGCGGGCCGACCCGCACCACTTCCGTTTCGACTTGCCAGGGACCTCGCCGGCTACTGGGCATGGCGCAGGGGAAGGCGCACCGTCAGCAGGTTCCCGTGCAGGGGACGGCCGGTGAGCCGGGCGAGGTGTGCCCGGTACTTGCGGGTTCCGCGTCGGCGGTGGAGGCGGGTGCCGGCCAGAGTGAGCTGCTGGCACCCGGTCCGGATCTCGAGGGAGCCGCCGAAGAGGTCCACGACGCAGCGGTACAACGCGTGCAAGCCGTAACCCTGCGGGAACGCCCGGCGGTCCGCCGGGCGGTGGGAGATCCCAGGGAAGAGGGCGGCCAGCAGGAGTTCCTCGTCGGCCGCCGCCGCGTCGGGTGTCCAATTCGCGGGGTACTTCGCCAAGCGCGGGTGCCAGCCCGAAGCTTCGACGGCGAACGTGTCGTCGACGTCCGCGTCCGCGACCCGGAGGGACTGCGGGGCGGCCCGGAGGGCCCGGATCATGCTGTCGCCGTTGTCCCACACCGAAATGGTGAGCTCGGCCCGGCCGGATCCGGTGGGGGTCACCCACGAGCTGATCGTCACGACGTCGCCGCCCGGGTGCAGGACGGCGTTCGCCAGCAGTTCGTGGATCACGACGCGGGGGACCTCCGCCCCGTCGTGCGCGAGCGCCGAGTCGAGGAAGCTGAGCACGAGCGGGCCGCGCCAGCGGGACCGCTCGGTGGCGACGACCGAGGCGATCTGCGGCTCGGCCTGGAACGAATAGGTCACGAAGCCGAAAAAGCGCTCGTCGCGCAGCCGCTGGTACGCGGTGCTCGAAGGCCGGCTGGGGGAGGGTCGCAAAAGCCGCACACGGTCGTGGATCGGCACGACGTCGGCGCCCCAGATGAGTGATCGGAATTGCGGCCGCGACACCATCGCGGCCGCCGACGGAAAGGCGGATTCCAGCAGGAGTTCGGCCACCGCGTGGTCCCGGGGCATCGAAATCCGGGTTTCCCCGCCGGTTGCGCTGCGTTCGTTGAGCACCGAAAGCAGGGTCGTCAGCCCGGCCATGTCGGCCTGCGTCACGTCGGCCAGGTCGAGGTCGAGGGGCTTCTCCCAGTCGATCGCGCTCAGCCGGGAAACCTGGGCCGCGGCGGCCGCGGTGGTGATCGTGCCGGGGAGCAGGACCCGGAGCCATTCGCCGGATGTGATCTCGACCGACATCGGCGTACTCCTTCGGTTGCGGCAGCTGGCTCCGGAGTTTCAAATGCTCCCCGGAGCTTAAGCCGCCAACAACCACCCGAATGAGTGACGAGAATCGATTTGGTGGTTTTGGGCTCTAATTGTCCAGAATCTGTCAACTTGATCGCGGTGAAGGAATCACGAAGCCAGCAGGTCCACGGCCAGCGCCGCCGTCCAGCTGAACGCGCGGGTGCCGTGGCCCGCGCCGGTCAGCGGGTCGCAGTACTCCGCGAAATCCGTGGCGAACGCCGTGGTCAGGAGGTCTTCGCGCAGGTGGGCGGCGAGGGCGGGTTCGCCGTGGGCGAGGAGGGCGCGGTGCAGGAGCCAGCCGATGTTGGCCCACGACGGGCCGCGCCAGTAGCGGGCCGGGTCGAAGTCCGGGGCCGTCAGGTCGTAGCTCGGGACGCCGTGGACGCGGCCGAGGCCGAAGCGGGGGCCGGTCGCCGTGGCGAGGAGGGCCGGGGCGACCGCCAGGTCCGGGAGGAGCAGCGGCAGCAGGCCCGAGCACGTGTGCTGCGGGGTCAGCGCGCCGGTGCGGACGTCGCGGGCGAAGAAGAAGCCGTTGTCCCACAAGGTTTCCTGTAACGCCTTCGCCACGCGCGCCGCCGATTCGCGGTGGGTGGCGGCGGCCGCCGGGAGGGCGAGTTCGTCCGCGATCTCGGCCAGTGCCAGTTCGGCGTCGGCCAGCAGCGCGTTGAAGCCCGGGTCTTCCACGACGAACTCGCCGGCGTCCCGGTAGCCGCTGTCTCGGTAGTCCGCGGCGAGCCGGACGTACCGGCCGTAGTCCTCGTCGCTCGGCCGGTCGGCGGCCTCGCCGTGCGTCAGGTCGCGGCGGACGAACCCGGTCGACGGCGTGACGCGCGCCAGCGGGCCGTCCCACGCCGGGCTGTTGTCCATTCCGGACTCCCACGGGTGCACGATCGCGGCGAGCCCGCGCCCGCCCGCGTCGCGCGCACCCAGCAGGTATTCGTGCCAGGCCCGGAGTTTCGGGTACAGCGTGGCGAGGAATTCGCGGTCGGGCGCGGCTTCGTGCACCGCCAGCACCGCGCGCGCGTGCACCGGCGGCTGGACCAGCCCGGACGTCCGGCCGGCGCGCCAGAACCCCGGCCCCGGGAAGTACGCCTCGGGCGGGGTGTCGGGGTTGAAGAGGATGTGCGGGACGCGGCCGTCCCGCCACTGCGCCGAGAACAGCGTCAGCAGCTCGCGCCGCGCGCGCTCGGGCGCCAGGTGGCGCAGGCCGGACGCGATGAACGCGGAGTCCCAGCTCCACTGGTGCGGGTACAGCCCGCGCGAGGGCACGGTCGACGAGCCCAGCCAGTTGCCCGACAGCACGGCCGCGGCTCGTGTTACATCCATATGTCCAAGTTATCTCCAACTTGTGTATTGTCAATAGACAAAAGAGGGGAGGAGCTGGGTGCCGACCACTGCCGGAGAGCTGTTCCAGCTGGTCAAGACAGGGGAGGCGACCACGCGGAAGGCCCTGCTGACCCGCAGCGGACTGTCCCGCTCGACCCTCACCGCGCGCCTGGACCGGCTCCAGACGGCGGGCCTGCTCGCCGAAGGCGACCAGGAGGAGTCCACCGGCGGCCGCCCGGCGCGGCACCTGCGCTTCGACGAGCAGCACGCCGTCGTCCTCGCCGCCAGCATCGACACCACGCACGCCGAGGCCGCGGTCACCGACCTGGCCGGACGGCGGCTGGCCCACCGCGGCGGCGAGGTGCGCGTCGCCGACGGCCCGGAACCCGTGCTCGACGTCATCGCGGACTGGTTCGGCGCGATGCTGGCCGAGGTCCGGCTGCCGGTCTGCGGCATCGGCGTTTCCGTGCCGGGCCCGGTCGAACCCGGCCGCGCCCGCGTGACGCAGCCGCCGATCATGCCGGGCTGGGACGGCTACCCGATCGACGCCCACCTCGGCGCCCGCTTCGCCGCCCCGGTGCTGGTCGAGAACGACGCGAACCTGATGGCGCTGGGCGAACACCGCGCCCGCTACCCGGATTCGGCCGCGCTCGTGGTGGTCAAGGTGTCCACCGGGATCGGCGCGGGCATCGTCATCGGCGGCGAGGTCTACCGCGGCGTCGACGGCGGCGCGGGCGACATCGGCCACGTCCGCCTGCCCGGCCACGCCGATGCCCGCTGCCTGTGCGGCTCGCTCGGCTGCCTGGCGG
>NZ_JAAGNB010001764.1:0-53380 GCF_010550475.1 Amycolatopsis sp. SID8362 | reverse complement strand
GGCCGCGTCGGCGTCCGGCTCGGCCAGGACCGCGACGGCGTCCACCGCGTCCGGCCGGCCGGCGACGACACGCGCCTGCTCGTCGGTGAGGAACGCCGTCCCCGTCGCGGCGGTACCGACCACGCGGTACGGCGACGCGATCCCGCCCACCGCGACGTCGACCACTTCGCCGACGCGCGCGCCGCCGAAGACGATCTCGTCGGGACGTTCCGGCGCCCGGCCCTCGGTGAGCGCGACGGCGTCGAGGCGCGTGGAGGACCAGCCGTGGACGACGAGCGAGCCGCGGCCGCGCAGCACGACTGTCGCGCTCACATCGGGCACGACCGCGGAGACCCCGGGAACGCGGGCGATCTCGCCCGCCCGCGCCACCGGCAGCGGGACGCGCTCGGCGAACCGCTGCTCGAGGTCCCCTCGCGTGGATTCCGACTGCGGCGCGGTGACGACCACCGCGGCCTGGGCGTAGCGCTGCGGCGGGATCCCGGCGCGCAGACCGGAGTCGAGCAGCACACCGCTCGCGGTGATCAGGGCGGACCCGGCGAACACCGCGACGAACGCGGCCGCGAACGTCGCCTTGCGGGCGCGGATGCTCTGCCGCGCCAGGGCGAACACGCTCATCACCACTCCCCGAGGTGCGTCATGCGCTCGGCGATGCGCTCCGGGGTGGCGCCGGTCAGCTCGCCGACGATCCGGCCGTCGGCCAGGAACACCACGGTGTCGGCGTAGGACGCCGCGACCGGGTCGTGGGTGACCATCAGCGCGGTCTGGCCCCAGCGGTCCACTGCCTGCCGGAGCGTGCCGAGCACCTGCCGTGCGGTGCGGGTGTCCAGTGCCCCGGTCGGCTCGTCGAGGAACATCACTTCGGGCCGGGTGACCAGGGCCCGGGCGATCGCGACGCGCTGCTGCTGGCCGCCGGAGAGCCTGCTCGGGCGGCGGTCGAGGGGGACGTTCAGCTCGACCGACCGGACGATCTCGGCGAGGAACGCGGGGTCGAACCGCTGGTTGCCCAGGCGCAGCGGGAGCACGATGTTCTGCTCGACCGTCAGGGCGTCCAGGAGGTTGTAGGCCTGGAAGACGAACCCGATCCGCTCGCGCCGCAACGCGGTCAGCTCGGACTCGCGGCGGCCGGTCAGCTCGACGTCGCCGAGTGTGATGCGGCCCGAAGTCGGCCGGTCGAGACCGGCGGCGCAGTGCAGGAACGTGCTCTTGCCCGACCCGGACGGGCCCATGATCGCCGTGAAGGTCCCGCGGCGCAGGCCGAGCGTGATGCCGTTGAGCGCGTGGACCGCGGCGTCCCCCTTGCCGTAGGTCTTGGTCACCGAGTCCATCCGCACCGCGTACTCGAGACCGTGCGCGATCGCTGTCATCGCCGTCGTCCTTCCTCTGTTTGCCTTGGTGAGGACGCTATGAGCGGGACGGGCGCGGCACACGGGGCCGCGCACCCGGACCGGGGGTGTAGCCAGCTACACCGCCTCGGGGGGTTCAGTAGAGTCGCGGCCACCACCGCACCGGGGAGCCCGATGAGGACCGCGATCAGCCGCAGCATCCGCGCCACCGCGGCGCTCGCCGCCGGGCTGCAGACCGCGCTGCCCGCGCTGGCCGGCGTGCTCGCACTGCCGTTCTTAGTGCTGCTGCTGCCGTTCGCGCCGTCGGTGACGAAGCCGGTGCGCGTACTGGCCCGGCTCGAGTGCGCGCGGTTCGCGTTGCCGGAAACCGCCCACGCCGAGGGCGGTGGCCGGTTGCGCGCGGTGCGGGACCCGGCGACCTGGCGCGCTCTGCTGTGGCTGGTGGGGCACGGGCTCGGCGGCACGTTCCTCGGCCTGCTCGGTCTCGCACTGTGGCCCGCGATCGTGGCGAGCGCGACGATGCCCGCGTACTGGTGGCTGTTCCCGCCGGAGAGCTTCACCGGGATGTTCGTCATCATCGAGACGTGGCCGGAGGCGCTGACCCTGCCGCTGCTGCAGGCCGCGCTCTACGCCGCCATGGTGGTGTGGCTGGTTCCGCTGATCGCGCGTGGCCAGCGGCGGCTCGCCCGCTCACTGCTCGGGCCGAACGAGACCGAGCTGCTGGCGCGACAGGTCGAGCGGCTCACCGAAACCCGGGCCGAGGCGCTGGAATCGCACGGCGCTGAGCTGCGCCGCATCGAGCGTGACCTCCACGACGGCGTCCAGGCACAGCTGGTCGCCGTCTCGGTGCGGCTCGGCCTCGCCGCGCGCGCCTTGTCGGCCGGACCGGAGACCGCCGCGGCCGGGCTGGTGGAAGACGCCCGGACCGGCATCGAGGACTCCCTGGGCGCCCTGCGCGGCATCATCCGCGGCATCTACCCGCCGATCCTCGCCGATCGCGGGCTCGCCGGCGCGGTGCGCGCCCTGGCCGGGGACCGGCGCATCCCGGTGACCGTGCGGGTTCCCGACGACCTGCCGCGCCCGCCCGCGGCGATCGAAGCGGCGGCCTACTTCGTCGTGGCCGAGTCGCTGACCAATATCACCAAGCACAGCACGGCCGTGAACGCCGAGGTCGTCGTCGAAGGCGATGGACACAGCCTGCGCGTCACGGTGCGCGACGACGGCCAGGGCGGCGCCGACGCCGAACGCGGGAGCGGGCTGTCCGGCATCCGGCGCCGGGTGGCGGCGCTCGACGGCACCGCCCGGATCGACAGCCCGGTGAACGCAGGAACGACGATCGAGGTACTGCTGCCATGCGAATAGTGCTCGCCGAGGACAACGCCCTCCTGCGCGAGGGGATTTCGTTGCTGGTGAAGAGCGCGGGGCACGAGATCGTCGGGATCGCGACCAGCGGCCCCGAAATCGTGCCGACGCTGCTGAGGCACCGGCCGGACATCGCGGTGATCGACGTCCGCCTGCCGCCGAGCTTCCGCGACGAGGGCCTGCGCGCGGCGATCGAGGCTCGCGAGCACCTGCCCGGGCTGCCGGTCCTGGTGCTGTCCCAGTACGTCGAGCAGGCGTACGCGAAGGAACTGCTGGAGACGGGCGCGGCGGCCACCGGCTACCTGCTGAAGGACCGGGTCGGCCGGGTCGAGGAGTTCCTGGACGCCCTGGACCGCGTCGCGGCCGGCGGCACGGCGCTCGACCCGGAGGTGGTGTCGCAGCTGATGACCAAGCGCGACCCGCTGCAGACCCTCACCGCGCGCGAACAGGAGGTGCTGCACCTCATGGCGCAAGGCCTGGACAACCTGACGATCGCCGGCGAGCTGGTGGTGACCGAACGCGCGGTGACCAAGCACATCGGCAACATCTTCCGGAAGCTGGGTTTGCCCACGAGCGACAGCGGACACCGCCGGGTGCTGGCGGTGCTGGCGTACGTCAACGCCTGACGCGCCGCGATACCGACTCGACGTCGGCGATGGGTAGCCACTTGACGAGGGTGTTCCAGCGCATCTTGGTTAGGTGGTCGACCACGTGGGACGGGCCAGCCCTGCTCGTGCGGGAACGTCGTGGCGGCCAGGCAACCGTACGTTTCGTGGCAGCTGCTCCCGGGCGGTGGGGAAATCCCGGTGTCGTTCATGCCGGAACCTGGCAGGATCCCGCCCATGGAGATCCGCCGGATCACTCGGGTCGAGGCCGTCCAGGACGCCGGGCATCTGTTCGACCGGTTCCCCCTGCCGGAGGCGACTGAGAGGTTTCTGGCAGACGGGCGCCACCACCTCCTGATCGCCTATGCCGACGACGTCCCGGCCGGGATGGTCACCGGCGTCGAGATGACGCACCCGGACAAGGGCACCGAGATGTTCCTGTACGAGCTGGGTGTGGACGAGCTGTTCCGCGGGCGTGGTGTCGCCCGGGCCCTGGTGTCGGCGCTTGCGGATCTGGCGCGTGAACGGAACTGCTACGGCATGTGGGTGATCACGGACGAGGACAACGCGGCGGCACGGATGACCTACAGTCGTGCCGGAGGCGCCCTGGAAGACAAGCAAGTGGTGTTCGTCTGGACCTTTGACGGGGGGTAGAGCCACGCGGTGGGGCACCCTGCCGCACAGGGCACTCGCGCCGGGCCGTGTTGCCGCCGGACTCTGCGGGTGGCAGAACGAGTAATCGTCCGCGAGGTCGCTGGCGACGAGGGCGGCGCCTGCTGTGGATTTGTCCGTTCTGAGGGCTTGCCTGTTGTCCGCCGCCCGCTGAGTGTCCACTCCGAGGTCAAGGTGCGGCTGGTGCTGCTCGCCACCGTTTCCGGTGCCGCGGTGGCCGCGATCACGTGGCTGGGCGCCGGCTGAGTGACGTGGCGGCGGTCGACGGCGCTGCCGCGGCTGTCCCGTTGGTGGCCGGGTCGTGTTCTTTCTTTGGCCTGCGCGAAAACGATCACGTCGTCGCGGTAAGAGCGCACAGCCCGGTCGAAGGAGCCCGCAGGTGATCAGCCGCAGTTCTGGCCTGCGGTGCGGCCGTGGACCTCCTTGGTGGGGAAGTGGTTCGTTCATCGGGTGCACCACAGCGCTTCCACGACCATGCCGAGTTCGGGCGGGAGGGCGCCACCTCGAGGCCTTGGGTTCCCGCGGTCAGCCGGGCCACGCGCTCGGGCACCAGTCCGATGTGGTCGGTGCCCCGGACGAGGCAGGGCACTGCCAGGAAGTCTTCCGTGCTGACCGCGGCCCGCGGCTCCACTCCCGCGGCGCGCAACCGGTGCAGCATGGACTGCACGGGTGTTGTGGAGTCGGGCACGACCCATGGCCGCCGGCGCACCTCGTCGACGTCCAGTTCGGACGGACGGCCGTCGTCGACGGAGACGAGGCAGGCCCACCGGTTGCGGCGCGGACAACCCGGCCGGCCATCGTGCGTGGTGGACCCCGAGAAACGGGGCGCGAGCGCGGAAGACGCTTCGTTGCCGTCTCCTGTTTCGGGCAGAGGTGCCCGTTCGGGCAAAGGTTTGAAGCCGCAGGTCCTCGGCGAACTTCATGCCACCCGGTGCGGCGGTCGCCGAGATAGCATGATCTTCATGGAAGATGGGGAGTCCAAGACGTTTGTCCTTGTGCACGGTGCCTGGCACGGCCCATGGTGCTGGGAGAGGGTGGGCGGGTACCTGAGGGCGCGTGGTCATGATGTCGTGTGCCCGCAGCTGCCGTCCGACACCGCCGACGCCGGCCAGGACGAGTACCTCGCGGCGATCGAAGACGCGCTCCGGTCCCGTTCCGACGTCGTTCTCGTCGCACACTCGATGAGCGGGCTGCTGGCACCGCTGGCAGTTGGCAACCGCGCGGTGAGCTCTCTGGTCCTGCTCGCCGCCCTGATGCGCCGGCCCGGGACTACCGGGGCGGACAATGGGCTCGAGCCGCTCGCCGAGCCGATGCGGAAGGTGCTCGAACGAGCCACCTACGACGAGTCCGCTCGCAGCGTGCTGGACCCGGCCGACGCAACCGAGCTGTTCTACCACGATTGCCTCCCGGCGGACGCCGCCGACGCTGTCGGCCGGCTGCGCCCCGACGCGAACGTGCTGTATCAGCAAACCTGCCCGGATCTGCCGGAGCGCAAGGTACGGACCACCTACGTGTCGTGCCGCGACGATCGTGCGGTGGACGGCGCGTGGAACGCCGCCGTGGCCCAAGAGCTGCTCGGTGCTGCGGTTCTTGAGATCGACGGTGGGCATTCGCCGTTCTGGTCGGCGCCGGAACGGCTCGCCGAGCTGCTGGTCGAGCTGGGCTGACACCACGGCGCAGGATCAGTTCTGTCAGGTAGGCCGGTGCGCAGCCACAGCATTGTGGCTGCGTGTGTTCGTGCGTCGCGAGGTGGCGGTACAGACCGGGCCGGACGACGGCGCTCCGCGCCGGCTATTACCGAGGCGACGGCTGCCCGGCAGTCCTGGTACCGCGGCGTCCGGGACGGCCAAGCCCCGCCCTGGCCACACAGGGGCAGCGGGGTTACGGCCGGCGCCACATAGGCCGGGGACGTAACCGAACTCCGCATCCTGATCGTCGTAGGTGACCTCCCCGAAGCAGCGCACCCATTCCTTCATCCCGCTCGGCTTTGTCATCGTTATTTTCGATATCGCTCGAAGTCTTGTTCTCCCGCGTCGGCAGGTGCCGGTAGATCGTGGCACGGGAGACGCCGAGCGCCATGGCGATGTCGGCCGGCGCGTGGCCCGCGTCGTAGAGGCGCCGGGCCGCCTCGATCCTCCCTGGGCTCATCACCGGTGGCCGGCCGCGGCGGCCGCGCGGCCTGGTCTCGGGTCGCGCGACCGCGTACAACCGTCCGCGTCCGGGCCCGACACCAGGTGGTTCGCCTCGAGCATGCCGTCGCGAAAGCGGTCGAACACCGCCTTCGACGCGGTGAGGCCGAGGTCGCGCAGGGTCATCCGGAGCAGGTAGCGGTGGCTCAGCCACACTTCGAGGACGCCCTCGATCGCGGGTCGGCGGCGTCCGCGGCCGTCGTCATTGCCGTTTCGAGGTCGTCGAGGAGCGGTGCGGCCAGCGCCGTCACGATGTCCGCCTTGCCGGGGAAGTGGTGTAGCACGGCGGTCTTGGTGACGCCGACGCGTTCGGCCAGCTCCCGGACCGAAACCGCGGGGAAGCCGCGCTCGGAGAACTCGTCGAACGGGGCGCGCAGGATCCGGCCGTCTCCCGCGCGCCACCGACACAATCGATCCTCCGCAGATCGAGGTCGGCCTCGGTCGCCTAGCAAGACGGATGATCAACTCCGGGTGGGGCGACGTTGCCTCCCGGTGGCCTCGTCCCCAGAGCGACCCGGCGTGGTGGCTCGTCGCGGACGGACCTGAAGGGCGCGGCCGGCCTCACCCGAGGCAGCTCGACCGTGCGCTCGGCCCACGGAGCTGGACCCGGCGGCAGGAACATGACGGCCGTGTCCGCCATGGCGTCGGGAGCGACCGGCTTGCGGTCGGCAGGCCCCGGATGGGGCTTGCCGACCGCGAGGTGCCAGTCGAACCTGAGTGCCAGCATCCGCACGGTCACCACCAGCACCACCACGGCCAGCGTCGACGCGGTGGCGGACAGGCCGGCCGCGGCGCTCGCGGCCATCACGACTCCGCCACCGAACGCCGGCAACGCATAGATGTCCTTGCACAGCACGGTGGGAGTGCGCCGCAGCATCGTCTCCACCACCATGCCGCCGCCGACCGCGTTGATCATGCCGACCGACGCCGCGGCATACCAGGGCGCGCCGGCCCCGAGCGCCTTCGCCGTACCCGTCACCGTGAACATGGCCAGCCCCACGGCGTCCGCGAACTGGACCACCGTGCGCAGCCGCTGCAGCACCGCATAGCCGAAGAACACGGTGAGCGCCGTCGCGATGGAGGCGACGAAGTACCAGGCTGTGAGCATGCCAACCGGCGGGTGGATCCCCAGCAGCACATCGCGCAGGACACCGCCGCCGATGGCCGTGACGATCGCTGCCACGACGACGCCGAACACGTCGAGCCGGGCCCGCAGGGCTCCGGCCGCTCCGGCATAGGCGAACGCGACTATTCCTGCGGCTTCGAGCACGAGCACGAGCTGAACCTCTCGGACGGGTGCGACGGCATCGGCCGAATCCTGCTTCTGGGGGGTCAGGCGGTGAGGACCTCGAGTGCGGCGGCGTGCACTCCCGGGGCGGCGGCCAGGTAGCTTTCGGAGGTGATCTCCCAGGGCTTGCCCTCGAGGTCGGTGACCACCCCGCCGGCCTCCTGGACCAGCAGCACGCCGCCGGCGTGGGCCCGGACGTTGTCGAACTGCCAGTGCAGATCCATCCGTCCCGCCGCGACCTGGGCGAGCTGGTGGCTGACGGGGACCGAGATCCGGACGTAGAGGGCGGCCTTGGCCATCGCGGCGTAGGAGGCGCCCGTGCGGTCGGCCAGGGCGACGGTCGTGCCGGGCTGTGCCTGGCCGGTTCCGGTCACCGCTCCCTCGAGTGACTGCTTGTCGGAGACCCGCAGGGGTACGCCGTTGAGGAAGGCACCGCCGCCCTCGGTGGCGGTGAACATCTCGTCCAGCAGCGGGAAGTACAGCACCGCGAGCACCGGCCGGCCGTCGCGGACCAGGCTCACCCCGATGTTCCAGTCGGTCATCCCGTGCACGGCGTTGAGGTTGCCGCCCACCGGATCGATCAGCCACCACGCTCCGTCGGGCAACGGGCCGGAGCCGTGTTCGTCGTTGAGCCAGCGTGCTTCCGGGAGGGCTTCGGCCAGCGCGGGTTCCAGGACGTCGACGACGGTCAGGTCGTTGGCACGCAGATCGGCGAGCAGTTCGGGCAGTCCGGGCTGGCGGGCGGCGGTGGAGTAGCGCTTCAGCAGCCGGGTGCCGGCGTGGCGGACGGCGGCGGTGACGGCACGGACCAGGTCCTGTGACATGGGTGTCTCCCAAACGATTGTCAAAGAGGCGGGCAGGTCAGCGGGCGATGGTGACGGCGAAGGGGGTGAAGCCGTTGCGGCGCAGGATGTGGGGGACGACGAGGATCATGGCTTCGGTGGCGCGGGCGGTGGTGATGTCGCCGAGGTCTTCGATCCAGGCGGGGTTCCAGCCGAGGTCGGCCAGGAGTGCGGTGACGGTTTTCTTGGCTTGTTCGTCGTTTCCGGACAGGTAGGCCGTGGGTGGGGTGGTCAGGGCGGTGGGGGCGGTCATGACCATGAAGAGCATGGTGTTGAGGGTTTTGACGACGTGGGTGGTGGGCAGGGCGGCTTGGAGTTGTTCGGCGAGGCTGCTGCCGGGGTAGCACAGGTCGCCGGGCAGGCCGTCGGGGGCGTCGATGGTGGCGTTGGAGACGTCGATGAGGATCTTGTCTGCGAGTTCGGCCTGCAGGGTGGTGAGCCGTTCCAGCGCGCTGTCGCCGGGGGTCGCGTTGATCACGATGTCGGCGGTGCGGGCGGTGGTGGCGTGGTCGGCGTAGGGGATTTCGGGTCCGTCCGCGGGCGGGGTGCTCGGCTTGTCGTTGTCGCGGATGCCGAGGGTGACGTGGTGGCCGGCGGTGGTGAGGGTGTGGGCGAGGTTGGTGCCGACGCGGCCGGCGCCGAGGATGCCGATGGTGGTCATGACGGAATGCTCCTTGCGGACTGGATGGTGCGGCGACCGCGCAGATGTCGTCGATGGTGGTCTGCACGCCGGGCGAGTTCACCTGCACCGGAACGACGCTCGTCCCGCTCCGGCAGGGTGGTCACGAGACTGATGGTACTACATCTCAAACTTGGTACTGTAGTGTCACGTACGTTACTCGGTGTCGTAGTCCGGTAAATCACTGTCGGCGGACGATGGGTCTGCCCGGAGAGGATTCTCGCGATGAGGCTTGGTTTCGCAATTCCCGTAGTAGGGCCCGCTGTCGCCGGCGCCGCCGGGCTGAGCGCGTTCTGCCGCGGCCTCGAAGACCTTGGCTACGACACGTTGTGGGTCGGCGATCGCCTGGTCACGCCCGTGGACATGCACAGCACTTATCCGGGAAAGGCGCAGCCGTACCCGCCGCAGATGACCCGCTACCTCGATCCGCTGCTGCTGTGGACCGTCGCCGCGACGGCGACCAGCCGGGTGCGGCTCAACGCCAGCACGCTCAACACGTTCTACTACGAGCCCCCGCACCTGGCGCGGTTGCTGACCACCCTCGACGTACTCAGCAATGGCCGCCTCGACGTCGGTGTGGGACTGGGGTGGATGAAGGACGAGTACGACATCGCCCGCGGCGCCGACTGGTATCGGCGCGGCAAGATGCTCGATGACCTGCTGGGGTTCCTGCGCGCGTGGTGGACGACCAATCCGGTGTCCTGGGACAGCGAGTTTCTCTCCGTGCCTCCGGTGCACGCCGACCTGCGCCCGGTCCAAGCGGGCGGCCCGCCGATCTGGATCGGCGGTGCCGGCGAGGCCGCGATGCGCCGGGTCGGGCGCAGCGGCACCGGCTGGCTCGGGTTCGAGGGACTGTCGGACGAGGTCGCCGGCCACCTGTGGTCGATCGCCCGTCGTGCGGCGCAGGACGCCGGCCGCGATCCTGACGCGCTGAAGACGGCGATGCGGATCAACCTCGAACCGGACGTGTCGATCGACGTACTCGCGGGCAAACTCAAGCGCTACGCCGAGTCCGGTGTGGACGAAGCGTTCGTCGATGCCTTCGCGGTGTTCCCCGGTCTTGACCAGACGCTCGACTTCGCCGGCCAGGTGATCGAGCGCACCGGTCGATTGTGATCTTGAAGGGTTTCACAACCCTGTCAGCGTCCCAGTTCGTCGAAGCGATGATCGCCCCGGTGCCGACGCGCAAGGCGCGGACGCGAACCACGGCTCCGGCGGGGGATGGCCACGGTCGCTGTGCCGAGGTAGGACGGAGATGACGTCGATGCCCTGGGCGATCCGCTGGACTTCCGCGCTTGTGGAGCATGACGTCGGCCACGGGGCGAGCAGTCCCCGGCGCGGCGGCTACCCACCCGGCTTGTACCATGTGGTTGATACAAGAGAGGAAGTCCGGCATGGCATGGGACAACGTGCTCTGGATCGCGCTCCTGACCGGGCTGATCGGCCTGGCGGTCTTGAACGCGCTCTGGCCACGCGCGAGACACGGAAAGCGCTTACTCGAACGCTGGGGCGTGCCCGATCCCGGCGACGCCGAGGTCACGCTCGCCGTCCGTTACCTCAAGCGGCGCCGGATCTGGTACCCGTGGCTGTTCCTGGTGATCCCGCCGGCGCTCGGCGACGCGACCGCGGGGACCATCGTCACCACGCTGATACTCGGCGGGCTGATCGCGGAGCTGCTGGCGCAGCGGCCGTCGCGCGGACCGCGTCGCGAAGCCGCCCTCGCCCGCCGGACGCTGCTTGACCTGGTCCCGGCCTGGGCGCTCGCCCTGAGTGGACTGGCGACCGCCGGGTCGCTGCTGAGCCTCGGCGTGGCCGGCCGCTGGAGCCTGCTGTCGGTGTCGGCGGGCGCGGCCATCGTCTCGTGGGCAATCGCCCTGCTTGCCCTGCGCCGACCGGCGGACGGCGAACCGCGGGCAGATCTCGCACTGCGCCGCCGCAGCGCTCGGGTGGCGATCGGGCTGGGCATCGCGACCTGCGCCGCGATCAGTGGGCCCACCCAGAGCCTCGGCTCGTTCCTGGCCGTCGTGGCCGGCATGGCGGCGTTCCTCGCGGTCGTCGCCCCGATCCGGCGGCAACCGGCCTCGGCCTGAAGATCGTCCCCCGTGGACGCCCGCAGCACCAACATTTCAAGGACCGCTTCAGGCCACCGACGGTACGCTGCCGGCATGAGCTACTGGGTCCAGTCGGTCGAGCGTCGTATCACCGCCCCCGCGGACCGCATCTACGCATTGATCGCCGACCCTGTGCGCCACAAGGACTTCGACGGATCGGGCACTTTGGTCGAGGCCGTTGAAGTCAGTTCTTCGGTCCGGCCGCTCGGCGCCGGTGACTGGTTCAGCATGACCATGGACTTCCACGGCAAGTACACCATGACGAGCACGGTCGTCGAAGCCGTGCCCGGCGAGCGGTTCGCCTGGCAGTGCAAGCCGCACGCGCACTCAAGCAAATGGCGCTTCATCTTCGGCGGCCGGATCTGGCGTTACGAGCTCGAGTCCGACGGCGACACCACCCTGGTCCGGGAGACCTGGGATCTTCGTGAAGAGCGGCTACGGATGCTCGTGGTTGTGGGGCGCAGGCAGGTCCGTGTGGCAATGCGCCGTACGCTCGACCGAATTGCCGCGTTGCTCGAAGCGGAATGACTGTCAGGCACCGGATGCTCGGCAGCGCGAACGAGGTGGATCGCGGTGTCCACGCCATCCAGCCGCCATCGGTTCCGTGCCGCCCTTGATCCGGCGCTCAGGTCGCCGGTGCGGTGGTGAGCATCCAGTGGCTGAAGGCCGCGTAGCGCGCGGCGAATTCGGCGGCTCCGTCGGCGAGTTCGACGGCGGTGGAGTGCTCGCGGACCTTGGCGAATCGGGCGCGGCGGCTGCGTTCGTAGCGGGCGAGCGCCGTGGCGGTGTCGGGTCCGGCCGCCAGTTCGGTGCGCAGCACCCCGGCGTCCTCGATGCCCAGCGTGCCGCCGGCGGATATGTGCGGAGAAAGCCCGTGGGCAGCGTCGCCGATGAGGGCGACCCGGGTACGGGTCCAGGCGGTCAGTTCGGGCACGAGCATGATCCGGTTCTCCAGGATCGCCTCCTCGGGTGTCCTGGCGATCATCGCCAGCAGGTCGTCGTGCCAGCCCGCTTCGGCGAGGTGCCGGGCACGCAGCAGCGCCCGGTCCCGCTTGCTGCCGACGAGTTCGCCGGCTTCGAACTGGTTGACCATCCACATCGTCCGGCCTCCGGCGACCGGCGCGTACCCGCCGCGGGTCCGGGCGGTGCCGATGGTGAGTACGGTGCCCTCCGGCCGTTCGCCTTCGGACGGGACGAGTGCCCGCCAGGCGTAGTGGCCGCCGTGTTCGACCGCTTCGCTGCCGGGCAGCATGGCCGCGCGCACGCCGGAGTAGACCCCGTCGGCGCCGATCAGCAGGTCCGCGTGCAGTTCCTCGCCGTTCGCGAGGTGCACCGCGACATACGTGTCGTGCTCGGTGAAGCCGGCGACGTGGGTGGACAGGCGGATCCGGTCCCCGCCCACGGTGTCGGCGAGCAGGGTGTTCAGGCCCGGCCGCGGCACGAGCAGGAACTGGTGGTCGGCGTCCTGGTAGCGGGCGTCCCTGATCGGGTGGCCCGCCGGGTCGAAGAACCAGGTGTCGATCCTCTCGCCCAGTGCTCGGACGGCGGCTCCGACACCGATGTGGTCGAACTCCCGCAGCGCGTTCTCCCAAAGACCGATGCCCGCCCCGGCGGCCCGTACCTCCGGAGCATGTTCCAGCACGGTGACGTCGTGCCCGATCGAGGCCAGCGAGGCCGCGGTGGTCAGTCCGACCAGTCCTGCTCCGACAATGACGGTTCGCATCGTCAACTCCCTCTGTGGTGCGGCGCGATGGCGCCGCACCACTAGTCAACGAACCTTCGTGGCCAACATCAAATGCATAGTCGGCCTGCCTATCATGACTCCCGTGCATTTGGATCTGAATCTGCTGGTCGCGCTGGACGCGCTGCTCGACGAGCGCAGCGTCAGCGCCGCGGCCGCACGTCTCCACCTCACGCAGCCGGCCATGAGCCGCACCCTCGGCCGGATCAGACGGGCAACGGGTGACCAGATCCTGGTCCGCTCCGGACGGGTCATGCTGCCGACGGCGTACGCCGAGGCGGTCCGTGACCAGGTGCACCACCTCGTCACCCAAGCGCAAGCGGTGCTGACCCCGGTGTCCGAAGTGGACCCGGCCACGCTGGAGCGCACCTTCACCATCCAGTGCAACGACGTCGTCGGCGCCGCGCTCCTTCCTCGCCTCGCCACCGTTCTGCCCCGGACGGCCCCCGGAGTGTGCCTTCGCGTCATCGGCGAGACCCACACCACGACCGACGAGCTGCGCCAGGGCCGTATCGATCTGCAGATCACCGACGAGGCCCCACCGCACACGGAGATCCGCTCGACCACGGTGCTGACCGACGAACTGGCCGTCATCGGCCGCCGGGACCTACCCCGCGATCCGTCAGGCTGGGCCGGGTTCGCCGCCCTCCCGCACGTCGTGGTCTCCCGCCGAGGCCGCCGTGCCAACCGTGTGGACGAACTGCTGGAGGCTCGCGGCCTGAGCCGCAGTGTTTCGTTCACCGTGCCCACGGTCGCCCTGGCCCTGCCGATGCTGGCCGTCCACCACCTGATCGCCGTGGTTCCCGGGCGGCTTACCGAACAGGCGCTCCCTCCGGTGCTGCGCCGCTATCCGATGCCCGGGCCCCCGACGCCCGTTCCGGCGGTCCTTGCCTGGCACGCGCGCCACGACCAGGACGCCGCACACCGCTGGTTCCGCACCATGATCACCGACGCCTTCGACCACAGTTGATGATCAGGAACAGCCGCGGTGACGATTCTTGCTACTGCTCAGGCGAGCCAGGGCTGATCGAAGCCATCGCGCGGTCGAGCAGCCGGCCCAGTTGTTGTGTTCCATCGCCGGCGATCCACGCCGCGACGGCGGCCTCCAGGCAGCCCAGGGCGCTCCCGATGAGGGCGCGTGGTCGTGGATCCGTCGGGTCGTCCGGGTCCGTACCGAGCCGTCGTGCGAGCTCGGGTGCGATCAGGGCGCGGAATCTCGCGTTCTTTTCCTGGTTGATCGTCGCGAGGGCGGGGGTCTTCACGGCGAGCGCGGCCAGCCGATGCGCGCGCTCGGTCTTGGTCGCGTAGTACTCGACGAGAGGGCTCATCGCGTGGCGGAGCGCAGACCACGGGGCCTCGTGATCGGGTCGTTCACGTAACGCCTGCGCTATTTCGTCGACGGCGGTCGAGGTCTCGTTCGCGAAGACGTCCTCCTTGGAAGGGAAGTAGCGGAAGAACGTACTTCGCGAGATTCCGGCGACCGCGCAGATGTCGTCGATGGTGGTCTGCTCGTAGCCACGGTCCAGGAACAGGTCGAGCGCCATCTCGGACACCTGTGCCCGCATGGCACGCCGGGCGAGTTCGCGTGCACCGGGACGACGCTCGTCCCGCTCCGGCAGGTTGGTCACGACGCTGATGGTACTACACGCCAAACCTGGTACCGTAGTTTCACAAGCGATACTCAGTGTCAGATTATGAGCGGAGACGTACGGCGATGGATCCGAGCAAGGTCATGACCACCGCGACGAACCGGCAAGGACAGCCGGACTCGCCCCCCGTGAACGATCGGCTGGAGGCGCTCACCGTCGACCTGCCCGCGGAAGAGCTGGCGCTCGTGTCGGCCGCGGCTTCGCTGGTGCCGGCCTTGAGCGCCGGCGCGGAGACGGCGGATGCCACGGGAAGACTCGCCGATGAGGACATCGCGGCGTTGCGCAAAGAGGGTTTGTTCCGCCTCGCCACACCGCGGAAGTACGGCGGTCACGAGGCCGGCGCCTGCGCCGCGACGGCCATTGCCGCGGAAGTGGCGCGCGGCTGCCCATCGGCCTCGTGGGTGCTGACGGTCTACTACACCGCGGGTATCGCCCTCTGGCTGTTCCCGGACCAGGTACGGCATCGGGTCTGGGACGAGGATCCGGACGCGACCGTGTGCGGTTCCTCCGCCGGCGCCGCGCCGGCACGGGAAGTCACCGGCGGCTACCTGATCAGCGGTCGCTGGGGCTGGGCTTCGGGTATCCACAACGCATCCTGGGCGATTCTCAGCGTGGTGAGCGAGCCCGGGGCCGCCCCCCAGGAAAGCGGTTTCGCTCTGGTGCCGACGAGCGAATTGGCGGTCGCGGACACCTGGAACATGGCCGGGATGCGCGGCACCGGCAGCGACACGATCATCGCGGAAGACGTGTTCGTGCCGGAGGAGCAGGTCATCTTCCCGTCCAGGGCGGCCAGGGCCGCGATGGCGGCCGGTGCGGTCCACCAGGTCCAGGGGCCCCTGAGCGTGCCGAAACCGCAGGGCTTGATGGGTGCGCTGGCCGCACCGGTGCTCGGGATGGGCATGGCGATCTACGACCACGTCGTGGCGAAACTCAGCGGCGGCCGACCGCTGGCCACCGCGACGAAATCGCCTGCACGCGCGATCGACTCACCCGCCGTGCAGGCGAACGTCGCCGAAGCCGCCATGCTCATCGACAGTGCGATCCTGCAGGCCGCGCGCACCGCCCACGCCGTCGACCGAGCCACCCGCACGGGGGCGCAATTGTCCGCCCTCGCCATCGCCCGCACCCGGATGGATTGCGGGTTCGCCGCGCGGCAGATCCGCCGGGCGGCGGACAAGCTGCTGGATGTCGGCGGCGCCAGCCGATTCGCCGACTCGGATCCGGCACAGCGCATCTGGCGTGATCTGGGAACCGCTACCCGGCACCCCACCTTCATCACCGAACTCGATCGCGAACAGTACGCACGGCTGCTGCTGGGACTCCAGCGACAGTAGCCGCCGGCAATCCGTGCTGGACAGAACGATCGAGGCGCCATCGGCTATCGGGCGGGACGTGCAGGGTGTCGAGGCGCAGAGCGGTTCGAAGCGCGGTGGTGAGGCGGTCGGCTCGTCCGTCGATCGGGTTGGCCGGCTGTTGAGCTAGGCGAAGCCGATTTCGGCCTGGGCGTCTGGCACCGTCGTGGCCGAAGGAGTGTTCGGAGAGCAGCCGAGGCTGTCCGTTGAGGACGATCCGGGCGATGGCGGTGTGGGACATGATGCCGTTGGCCGCGGGCACCCCGGCCGAGTGCGGGCCGGGGGAGTTGAAGTCGTGGTCGCCGCCGTCGAGGAACCGGGGCGGGAAAACGCCGCCCAAGGTCACCGGCCGAAGGCCGGCATGCTCATGACCTTCGCGATGAGCGCGTCCGCCTCGGGGCCGGTGACTTCCGGTGCGGGATCCCGATCCACGCTTGTACGTCCAGGGGCCTGCTGAGGTGGTCGGCGATCAGGTCCCGCGGCCGCAATCCGGTGGCGCGACGCAGGATCTCGCCGGTGAGCCGGCCGAAGGTCAGTGCGTGGTAGCCGGGCTTGAACTGCGGGCGCTGGTTCATCACGGATCGTCGTGCGCTCTGTGCCTCGCTGCCCGTACCGCGGGCCAGACCGACCTCACCGGGTCGTCGAAGCGGAGCAGTCCTTGTTGCTGCGCAAGGTATCCGGCGAGCGCCACGAGCCCCTTGGTGATGGAAAACCCGACGGCGCCG
The DNA here is from genome assembly GCF_010550475.1 of Amycolatopsis sp. SID8362. Taxonomy (NCBI): domain Bacteria; kingdom Bacillati; phylum Actinomycetota; class Actinomycetes; order Pseudonocardiales; family Pseudonocardiaceae; genus Amycolatopsis; species Amycolatopsis sp. SID8362. The sequence goes on along the minus strand of NZ_JAAGNB010001764.1, from coordinate 36,822 downwards.
GTCTCGGTACCGCGGTCGAAGTTGTCCTTGAAGGCGTCGGCGACCGGCCCGAAGCCCTCGTCGGCGAAACCGTGAGCCGCGCGGAGACCGGGAACGCGGCCGAGTTCTCGACGATGACACCGCATGCCCTCAAGGCGTACGGAGGACCGGCGGAAATCCTGTGCAGCCTCGACCGCGAAGGCAAGCGCTCGCACCTCGGCACGTCCCCGAGACCGGCGCGGCGGCCGGCTGGGTGCGACGAACCGGGCCGGGGTCGGGGCTCACCACGTCACGGGAAGCTTTTCCACGCTGAGGATTCCCAGCCGCATCCGGAGTTCTTCGAGTCCCACGGCCAGTTTCAGGTGGGGGAGGCGTCGCAGGAGGGCCGGAACCGCGATCTGCAGTTCGAGCCGGGCGAGGTTCTGCCCAAGACATTGGTGGGCGCCGAATCCGAAAGCGAGATGGCCATGCGCGTCGCGGTCGATGTCCAAGTCGTTCGCCCCCGCGAATTTGCCGTCGCGGTTCGCGGCGGGCAGGCACATGACCAGACCGTCGTTCTTGCGCACCCGGTGGCTGCCGATGGTGAGGTCGTCGGTGGCCACGCGCACGATCGCGGTTTCGGCGATGGTGATGTAGCGCAGCAGTTCCTCGATGGCACGGGCGACGACCGAAGCGTCCTCGGTGTCCCGGATCCGGGCCAGCTGCTCGGGATGCTCCAGCAGCACCAGAATTGCCAGGCAGATCATGCTCGAGGTCGTCTCGTGGCCGGCGACGAGAAGGCCCATGGTGTTCATCACCGCGTCCTCCAGGTTCAGCTCGCCCGCCGCTATGTGGGCGGCTTGGCGGCCGACCAGGTCGTCCGTGGGCTGGGGCACGCGATCGTTCACCAGTTTCCGCGTGTACTCGAACATCTCGGTGAACGCCGCCTTCTTCACGCCCGGATCCAAGTCGAGCTGGAAAGCCGCGGCGGCCTTCTCCTCGAAGTACTGGTGGTCCTCGTACGGCACGCCGAGCATCAGGCAGATCATCTGGGACGTGACAGGCAGGGCGTAGTCGCGCATCAGGTCACCCGGGTTCGGCCCGGAGGCGAAGGCGTCGAGAGTCCGTTCCACGACCGTCTCGATGGAGCCGCGCAGGGCATTGACGTTCCGCACGGTGAAGGCCGACGTGAAGAGCCGGCGGAGCCGCGCGTGCTCCGGGTCGTCCATTCGCGCGAAGGTGGGCCGTCCGTGCACCGGCACAGGCAAGTGCGGGTTGGTGATGTCCGCACTGATCCTTCGGTCGGCGAGGGTGGCGCGCACTTCGTCGTAGCGGGCGACCAGCCAGACCCGGTCGCCATGACGTAGTTGCGCTTGCACGAGGCCGTCGTGCTCGATCAGTTTCGCGTATTCGCTTGGCGGCTGGTACGGGCATTGCGGTTCCCGGAGAGCCGGGTAGGCCAGTGGGGTGGTGTGGTCGTCGGGTGAAGCGCTCATGATTCAGCCTCGCTTGCCGGATTCGATTGAGGGATTCACGTGATGCACGCCGCCTGGTCGACGGTGTCGCGTCACTTGTCGTTCAGCTGGATCGCGGCCGCCGGGCACAGCAACGGTCGAACACGTCTGGAGCCGTCAGAACGCACTGGCCGCGACACAGGCGGACTCGTCGACGGTGATCTTCATGGTTCATCCCCTGCCGCCGCGCTAAGTAAGAGCTAACTACTAGATAGGTCGAGGCGTCAAGTGTCGAGGCAGGGTGGGGAAACGCGCGTGGCGCAAGAATGGTCTAATATGATAGAGGACTCTCACCTGTAAGGAGCGGCAGGATGGAAAGCAGCCATCGCAGGCCGCGTGCCGACGCGGTGCGGAACGTGGAGCGTCTCGCCGGCGCGGCCAGAGATGTCTATGTCGAGCAGGGACCTGGCGCGCCACTCGAGGAAATCGCGCGCCGGGCCAACGTCGCCACGTCGACGCTGTTCCGGCACTTCCCCGATCGCCAAGCGCTGATCCGTGCGGCACTGCAACAGACCTACGCCGTCCGGCTGGCTTCCGAGCTCGAACGCTGCAAGGCTGACGACAATCCCCGCCGGGCGCTGGTCGACGCCCTCGAAGCGGCCATGGGGTTGGTCTCCAGCGAGCACGCTTTGCTGATCGCGGCGAGCGAGGCGGGGCTCCAAGCGGTCGAAGCCGGCAGTGAACTCGCCGAGACGGTGATCGAACTGGCCCGGCGCGCACAGGATGCCGGTGCGGTTCGAGACGATCTCGTCCCCGAGGACATTCCCCGCATACTGATGATGCTGGTGAGCGTCCACGCGACCATGGCCCCGAACAGTGATGGCTGGCGCCGCTACCTCGCACTCATGCTCGACGCGATCGCTCCCCGGCAGACACACCCGTTGCCACCCCCGGTCCCCTTCGTGAGGCCGGCCATGAGGGTTTGAGAGAACGTCTGGTCAAAGACGCGGTCGCCGTCACAGGCCGGAGGTGTCGTGTGGCTCGATCAGGCCGTGATGGTGGGCGAAGCGCACGGCGTGCACCCGGTCTCTCAGGCCGAGTTTCGCGAGCACGCGTGAGACGTGGGTCTTGACGGTCTGCTCGCCGACGTAGAGCTGTTCGCCGATGTCGGAGTTGGAGAAACCCGTGGCCATCAGCAGGAACACCTCCCGTTCGCGTGCGGTGAGCCGGTCCAGGCCGGGTGCTCGTTCCCGGTCCGGTAGGGCCGGGGTCAGCGCGTCGACCAGCCGTGGGGCGAGCCGGCTGGTGATCGACGGATCGAGGTAGGTGTCGCCCCGGGCGGCGACGCGGATCGCGGTCACGAGTTCTTCGGGGGGCAGGCTCTTCAGGACGAACCCGCTCACCCCGGAGGCCAATGCCGAGCGCAGGTAGTCGTCGGTGCCGAACGTGGTGAGCAGGATGACTTTCAACGCTTGCCGGCCCGACGACATCAGCTGGCGAGCGGCCGAGAGACCGTCGAGTTTCGGCATGCGCACGTCCAGGACGGCGAGGTCCGGGGCAAGCGACCGGATGGCCTCGATGGCGCTGTACCCGTCGCCGACGTCGGCGACGCATTCCATGTCCGGCTGGGCGTCGAGGACCGCGCGAAAACCGGATCGGAACATCGCGTGGTCGTCGGCGATCACGATCCGCAAGGTCACGATTCACCTCCGAGGGGAATCGTCACGCTCGACTCCCAGTAGAGCCCGTCGCCGACGAGGCCGAAAGCCGCCGACCCACCCAGTGTCTCCGCGCGCTTGCGCATTCCTTCGAGCCCGACGCCGAAGCCGGTGACCGGGGAGTCCGTCCCCACCGGATCCGCGCCGGAGACGATCGGGTTGCGAGTGGTGAGGCCCACGCGGTCGCCACCGTAGTCGAGTTCCACGCGAGCGGCTTTCCCGTCACCGTGCCGCAGGGCGTTCGTCATCATCTCCTGTGCCACCCGGTACAGCGTGGTGTCGATGGCGCGGGGGAGGGGGTGCGGGGTGTTGTAGACGACATGTGTCACCTTCAGGCCGGAAGACCGGACGCCGTCGAGCAGGTCCGGCAGCATCGACAGCCCCGGCTGTTCGGGTGACTCATCGCCCTCGTGCAGCAGCGAAAGCAGCCGGCGCAGGTCGACCATCGCGGCCTGGCTGGATTCCTCGACCGCGGTGAGCGAAGTGCGCACCGCACGGTCGTCGGTCAGCGGGCCCGCCGCGAGGTTCAGCCGGGCCGCCGTGGCGTGGACACCGATCGCGCTGACATGGTGGGAAATGACGTCGTGCAGCTCGACGGCGATCGTTTCGCGCTCCTCGGCCACTGCCGCGGCCACTTCGGCTTGCGCGTCCCGCAGCGCGGCTTCGCGTTGATGGCGCAGTTCGTCCACATGCGCCTTGCGCGCGGTGGTGTACCGCCCGACCAGCCACGGCATCAGGGCGTTGGCGGCCACGAGACTCAGCACGGATGCCGGTCCGTCCAGCCCACTGATCAGCAACGAGCCCAGGAACCCACCGCACAACGCCGCCAGCGCGGCGGCAGCCGGCCACCCTCGCAGCCAGGCACCGGCGCGGTAGGCGCTGACCAGCTGACCGGCGGTGCTCGCGCTGGGGCCGGGAAGAAGCACGAAGGCGAGCGCGGGCATCAGCACGGCGTGCCCGAGCGCGACCCAGCCGGAGAGCCTCGGCGACGACACGAGGGTCGCGTCCGCGATCAGTATTCCGATCAGGACGAGCGTGCTCCACAGTCCTGGCCCGGGGCCGCGGGTCAAGTAGCTCACCGCGTCGACGACCAGGCACACGGCCCCCATCAGGGCCGACTGACGCGCCAGGGACCGCTCCGTGTCGTGCCCGCCCGCGCGGCCGAGCCAGCGGCGGAGCGGAGCGCGGTCCACCTCGTTGGTGCTGCTGAGCATCCGGTCATTGTGCCCGGCGCGAACCCGGCCGGAAGTCACTCCCGAGAGGGACAGCGATCACAGCGCGGTGTGACGCCTCGCGGCAGGTCCGGCTCTTAGCGTGCCGCCATGCGCTTGTCCCTCTCCCGCCGCCGGACGGTGGCTCTCGCCGGCGTCGCGGCCGTACTGCTCGTGTTGAGCACGCTCGTCTTCTGGCCGGACGACACGCCGCGGGTTCCGCCCGGAGCCGCGCCGGACTCACTGCGCCTCGACGCGTGCACCTACGACACGGAAGCGGGAGCACGGGCCGCCGACTGCGGAACTCTCGTGGTCGCGGAAAACCGCGCGAACCCGGCGTCGAGCCTCATCGCCCTGCCGGTCGTCCGGATCCGCGCCGCCGCGCAGCCCGTGGGAGAACCGATTTTCCGGCTCGGTGGCGGTCCGGGCCTGTCCAACATGGAGTTCCCCGAAGCCGCCCGGCTCACCGACCACCACGATGTGGTTCTCGTCGGCTACCGGGGAGTCGACGGCTCACGACGCCTTGACTGTCCCGAGGTGACTTCCGCGCTGCAGTCGTCCTCCGACGGCATGACAAGCCCGGACGCTCTTTCGGCGACCAGCCGGGCGTTCGGCAAGTGCGCGAACCGGCTCCAGCGCGCCGGCGTCGACCTGACCGGCTACTCGGCCGCCCAGCGCGTCGAGGACCTGGAATCGGCGAGAAAAGCCCTTGGCTACCAACGGGTCGACCTGGTCAGCTCGAGTGCGGGCACCCGGACCGCGATGGTCTACGCGTGGCGCCACCCCGGGGCGCTGCTGCGCTCGGCGATGATCTCGGTCAACCCGCCCGGCCACCTGTTCTGGAACCCGCGCGTCACGGACTCCCAGTTCGCGCAGTACGCCGATCTGTGCCGGGCGGACGCCGCGTGCGCCGCGAAGACTCCCGATCTCGGGAAAACGATCCGAGACGCCGTCGCCACGATGCCGTCGAGGTGGGGCCCGCTTTCCATCAAAGACACCAACGTGCGCGTCTTGAGTCAGTACGCGATGCACCACAACGGCCCGGGATCAGCGCCCAACAACGCGCCCACGGCCATCGACGCCTACCTCGACGGCGGCCCGGGCGCCAAGTGGGCGATGTCCGTGCTGTCCGAGGTCGCGCTGCCGACCTCCACGGTCTGGGGCGAATTCGCGTCGTTCGCCATGCTCGACGCCCCCGCCGCGCGGCAGTACTACGCCCAGGGCGGCGATCCCGGCTCGATCCTCGGCAACGCCTCGACCGACTTCCTCTGGGGCGGCCCGGGAGGCTTCTACACCGCGTGGCCGGACAGTCCCGACAACGCCGCATACCGCGCGGTCCAGCCGAGCGCGGTCGAGACCCTGCTCGTCGGCGGCGAACTCGACTTCTCCACACCGCCGGTGAACGCGACGAACGAGCTGCTGCCCGCGCTGTCCCGTGGGCACCAGGTGGTCCTGCCCGGTCTCGGCCACACCAACGACTTCTGGGAGCACCGGCCCGAGGCGGGCAAGCACCTGCTGACCACCTTCTTCGACACCGGCCGCGTCGACAGCTCGCAGTTCGACCGGCGCCCGGTCGGCTTCGCCGCCGTGCCGTTGAGCATGTCGGCGATCGCCGGGCTCCTCGTTGGCGTCACCACCGGCGGGGTGCTGGTCGGCTTGCTGGTGCTCGGCCTGCTGGTCCGCGAGCGCCGGCGTCGCGGCGCGCCGAGCCGCCGGGCGAGCCGCTGGATCCGGGCGCTGACCATGGTGCCGCTGGGCCTGGCCGGGTGGTTTCCGGGGGTGTTGTTCACCTGGACGCTGGCGCCTGGATGGTTCCTCGCCGCTCCGGTCGTGGTGGTTCCGGGCACGGGCCTGGTGATCGGGCTCGGTGCGCACCTCGCCCGGTCGAGGGCGAATCCCGGTTCCCGGTTCGCGGCCGCCGCAGCGGTCGCGGGGGCGCTGGTGGGTGCGCTGCTGGGATCGCTGGCGGGAACGGGCTTGATGACCCCCGTCCTCGGGATCGTCGGCGCCGCGCTGGGTGCGAACTTCGTCGTGGAGTTCCGAGGCCGCCGACAGCGTAGGGAGAACACCGAGCCGGACATGGGCCGCGCGGGCCACTTAATTGCATGACGGTAAATCTTCGAGTGCCAACGATGCACTTGTTGTTAATGACAGTCGCCTCTACGTTGGAGGGGCGGGGCCGAGGAAATCACTCACCGTCGCCCCTCTTCCGACAGAATCCAGGGAGTACGTGATGAGCACAGCCATGCCTTTCGACCTCGACGCCACGCTCGTGACCGCGGTGACCGCCGCGGTCGAGAACGCCGGTGTCACCTTGCGTGAGCGCTACACGACCGAGGCCCGGGGCGTGAGCCTGACGGAGGTCGTCGGCGAGATCCACGCGAACGACGACGCGGTCCTCGCCGTCCTGCGCGAGCCGCTGCTGGCGGCCCGGCCGCGGTCGCAGTGGGCGGAGGACGAACTGGAAGGCGGCGCACTGCCGCCGGGGGAGTGGTGGGTCGTCGACCCGGCCGAGGGCAACATCAACCACGTCCACGGCATGCCGGACTGGGCCGTCACCGCCACCCTGGTGCGCGACAACCAGCCCATCCTCACCGTCGTCCACCTCCCGCTCACCGGCGACACCTACACCGCCACCGCCGCCGGCGGCGCCCACCTCAACGGCCGTCCCTTGACCGTCTCGGCCAAAGACGACCTCGGCGCGGCGCTGATCGGCACCGGACAGGCCCGCCCCGGCGAGAGCACCGACACGTTCCGCCGGATCGGGGAGTCGGTCACCGCCATGCTCACCGCCGGCCTCGTCGTGCGCGTGTCCGTCCCGGCGACGCTGCAGCTCATCCACGTCGCCGCCGGCCGCATGGACGCCTTCTGGCAGTTCTCCGACGTCCGCTCCGGCCTCGTCGCCGGCGCCCTGCTGGTCGCCGAGGCCGGCGGCACGGTCACCGACCTGGACGGCAAGCCGTGGACCGCGGCCAGCCGAGACTTCCTGGCCGCCGCGCCGGGCCTGCACGCCGCCGCGCTCGAGGTCCTGTCCCGGATCTGACCAGACCACCCCAACCCACTCAGTCCGCAAGGAGCATTCCGTCATGACCACCATCGGCATCCTCGGCGCCGGCCGCGTCGGCACCAACCTCGCCCACACCCTCACCACCGCCGGCCACCACGTCACCCTCGGCATCCGCGACAACGACAAGCCGAGCACCCCGCCCGCGGACGGACCCGAAATCCCCTACGCCGACCACGCCACCACCGCCCGCACCGCCGACATCGTGATCAACGCGACCCCCGGCGACAGCGCGCTGGAACGGCTCACCGCCCTGAGGCCCGAGCTCGCAGACAAGATCCTCATCGACGTCTCCAACGCCACCATCGACGGTCCCGACGGCCTGCCCGGCGACCTGTGCTACCCCGGCAGCAGCCTCGCCGAACAACTCCAAGCCGCCCTGCCCACCACCCACGTCGTCAAAACCCTCAACACCATGCTCTTCATGGTCATGACCGCCCCCACCGCCCTGACCACCCCACCCACGGCCTACCTGTCCGGCAACGACGAACAAGCCAAGAAAACCGTCACCGCACTCCTGGCCGACCTCGGCTGGAACCCCGCCTGGATCGAAGACCTCGGCGACATCACCACCGCCCGCGCCACCGAAGCCATGATCCTCGTCGTCCCCCACATCCTGCGCCGCAACGGCTTCACCCCCTTCGCCGTCACCATCGCCCGCTGAACCCCAGTACCCGAAGGACGGCAACCACCATGACGACCACCACTCCGGCGGAGAGCACCGGAGACGGCGCAGGAACGCCGGAGCAGGACCACTTTTCCCAGGTGTACCACCTGATCATGGCCGCGTGGGGAAGCCAGGCGGTCCGGGCGATCGCCTCGCTGTCGGTGGCCGAACACCTCGACAGCGGCCCGCTTTCCGCCCAGGACATCGCCCTGCGGGAGTCGAGCGATCCGGCCATGACCTACCGGGTGCTGCGGGCGGGGGCCGCGCTGGGCCTACTCACCCACGACACGGAACAGGGGACCTTCTCGCCGACCCCGATGCTCGCGGTGCTGCACGAGGATTCCCCGGTCTCGCTCAAGCACTACGCGCAAGCCGCCATCGGCCCCGCGTTCTGGCTGCCCGCGGTACTCCTGCCCGAAGCGGTCGCCGCGGGCTCCCCGCAAGCCGTTCAAGCACTGGGATCGACGGTCTTCGAGTACTTCGGCAAGAACCCCGAGGAAGCGCGCGCGTTCGGTGCCGCGATGACCGATCTCTCGACTCCGGTGATCCGCGAGGCCGCGGCCGTCATCGATGTGGGTACGGCGACGACGGTCCTCGACGTCGGCGGCGCCCACGGCGTGTTCGTGAGCGAGCTGGTCCACCGGAACCCGCGGCTGACCGGTTCGGTTCTGGAACTCGCGCACGTCGCGGAGGCAGTTGCCGTCGAAGCACGCGAACGCGGGCTGGAAGGCCGGATCACGGGTATCGCCGGGGACTTCTTCGAGTCGGTGCCCACCGCCGACATCTACCTCCTCAAACACGTCCTGCACGACTGGGACGACACGGCGTGCCACGCGATCTTGTCGAACATCCGCGATGCCATGCCGCCCGGAGCGCGGCTGTTCGTCGTCGAGATGCTGATCGGCGAGGGCGGCGCGAGTTCCGGTGCCGCGCTCATGGACATGGCGATGCTCTTCGCCACCACGGGGCAGGAGCGGGATCTCAGTCAGTTCGACGCCCTGCTCGCCGCCGCCGGGCTGTGCCGGACCCGAGCCGTCGCCCTCCGCTCGCCCTACTGCCTGATCGAGGCCGAAGTGCGCTGAGGTGTCTTGCCACTTGACGAACCGGTTCACTGATCCATATATTCGGATCAGTGAACCGGTTACCTGGATCGCCGATCCGGATCAGTCGAACCGATGAAACCTGGAAGAGGTATTTGTCATGGCCACCACAAACGGACGCAAGCGAGTCCTGGCAGGTGTGTGCGCGGCTGTCACCGCGGGCCTGGCCGTCGGCGCGGTCGTGCTCAGCGGCACCGCCAGCGCGAAGGGTGCCCAAGCCGACGCGACCGCTCGTACCCCGAAGCCGACCATCGTTCTGGAGCACGGCGCCTTCGCCGACGGCTCCAGCTGGAACGGCGTCATCTCGGATCTGCGCGAGCAGGGTTACCCGGTCGTCGCCGCGGCCAATCCGCTGCGCGGCCCCGCTTCCGACGCCGCCTCCCTGCGCACCGTCCTCGATCACATCAAGGGGCCCAAGGTCGTCGTAGGCCACTCCTACGGCGGCAACGTCATCAGCGAGGCCGCCGCCGGTGACCCGGAGGTCAAGGCCCTCGTCTACGTGGCCGCGTTCCTGCCCGCGCCGGGCGAGAGCGCACTGGAGCTCACCAACAAGTACCCCGGCTCGACCCTGCCCGGTGCCCTCGACCCGGTCAGCTACCGGCAGGGCGACGGCACCACCGCCACCGATCTCTACATCCGACAGGACAAGTTCCGCCACCAGTTCGCCGCGGACGTCCCCGCCGATCAGGCCGCCGACATGGCCGCCGCGCAGCGTCCCGTCGCCCAGGCCGCGCTGGAGGAGAAGGCAACCACCGCCGCGTGGAAGACCATCCCCAGCTGGGCCATCGTCACCACCGAGGACCTCAACATCCCCGCCGCCGCCCAACGGTTCATGGCCCAGCGCGCCCACGCCCGCACCACCGAGGTCGCCGCATCGCACTCCGTCGCCGTGTCGCGTCCCGACCTCGTCGCCCGCGTGATCGAGCAGGCCGCCCGCCGCCACCGCCCACTGACCCGTCGAGCTGTGTCCGGCAGCGCGAGGCCGAAGCCGGGGCAAGGTGGGCTGAAGGGGACTTTCCTGCGATGTCATGAGAGGAAAGTCCCCTTCAGCGCGTCGGATGAGAGCAACGTCCCCTTCAGCCCACCTCGGCCGACGCGACTTTGCCGAGACCCTGCGGCCGGGTCTCGTCCGCGACAGTGTTCTTGGGGCCGAAGAGGGCGACGTGGACGAGTAGGACGCCCATGATGGCGGCACCGGCCCACATCGCATGCTGCCAGCCGTCGACAAAGGACTGATGGGCCGCGCGGAGCAGGTCCTGTGCGTGCGGGCCGGTGCTGCCCGCCGCCTCGACGGCGTTGGCGACGCCCGCCCGGGCGGTGTCCGCGGCTTCTTGGGGGATGCCGTCCAGCCTGCCTTCGATGGCGCCGCGGTAGCCGGCGGACACGAGCGCGCCGAGCAGGGCGACGCCGAGTGCGGTGCCGAACTCGCGGGTGACGTCGTTGAGGGCGGACGCGACACCCTGCTTCTCGCGCGGCAGGGAGGCGGTGATGGCTTCCGTGGACGGGGTCATCGACAGACCCATGCCGACGCCCATGGCGAGCAGGCCGGGCAGGACGGAGACGTAGCCGCCGCTGACGGAGACGAACAGCGCCATGAGCGCCATGCCGACGCCGGCCAGTGCGATGCCCGCGACCATGGTCGAGCGTGCGCCGATACCCGCGGCCAGCTTGGGGGCCAGGCCGGAGGCCAGCATCATCGCGAGGGCCATGGGCATCATCCCGACCGTGGACAGCAGGCCCGGCCAGCCGAGTACGGCCTGGAAGAACGGGAAGAGGACCACCCCGATGCCCGCCTGGACACCGAAGACCACCAGCAGGGTGAGCGAGCCGCCCGACAGTCCGCGCTCCCGGAACAGGCGCACGTCCAGCAGCGAGGCGTCGCGGCGGTGCAGCTCCCAGGCCACGAAACCGATGGCGGCGGCGACGCCGACGGTCAGGCTGATCAGTGTCGCGGGCGCGGTCCAGCCGCGTTCGGGGCCTTCCTGAAGGACGAAGATGAGGCCGGTCACGGCGATCACGGAGACAAGGGCGCCGACGGTGTCGAACCGGTGGGCCGAGGTCTCGCGAGAGTTGGGAACCGACGTCAGCGTCATGGCCAGAGCCACCAGGATCAGGACCACCGGCAGGGTGAACAGCCAGCGCCAGTCGGCGACGTCGACGAGGAGCGCGGCGAGGAACATACCCAGGATGCCCCCGCCTCCGGCGACGCCGGTCCACACGCCGATCGCCTTGCCGCGCTGCTGTTCGGGGAAGGTGGAGGTGATGACGGCCAGCGTGATCGGCATGATCATCGCGGCGCCGATACCGCTGGCCACGCGCGCGGCGAGCATCACCTCCGCCGTCGGGGCCAGGGCGGAGAGCACGGTGGCGACGCCGAACACGCCGAGTCCGGCGACGAGCATGGGCTTGCGGCCCAGCCGGTCGCCCAGGGCGCCGAGCGGCAGCAGCAGCGCGGCCAGGGCAAGGGTGTAGCTGTTGATGATCCACAGGACCGTGCTCTGGGAAGCGTCGAATTCCACGGCCAGGTGGGTCTGCGCGACGTTCAGCCCGGTCGCCGAGGCGATCACCGCCATCAGGGCGATGGAGACGGTGATCAGGATCGAGCGCAGCTGACGCGCATCGGGGACGTCCCCGTCGCCGGCTTGCGTGGCCGGTACGGGCTGGTTTGTACTCATGGATTCCTCTCGAAATGGGCGTGCCGAGTCAGCGCCGGAGCAGAGCCGGTCGCTGGGTGACGGGGGATGGGTGGGACCCGGTGCCGAAGGGGATGTCAGCGGGCGGGAGTTGCGGCGAGGGCCGCGTTGGTGTCCGCGGTGGCCAGCATGCTGTTGATGTGGGCCCCGGCCAGGGCACCGGCCGCTGCGGAGGCGCCGACCTGGGCGGCGAGGTCGGTGGCGTTGCCCGCCACCCACACGCCCGCCACCTCGGTGGTACCGGCCATGCCGGAGGCGAAGCGGCGGCCCATGTTGCCGGGCAGGTCCTCCACCGGCAGCTTCAGACCATCCAGGCCCTCGGTGCGGGCTTCCATCCGGGTGGCGACCGCGATCACTCGGCGGGCCACGACCTGGCCGTCGGTCAGGCGCACCCCGCCGAGGGTGCCGTCCTCGTTGTCGACGACCTCCTGCACCGGGGTGTCGACGATGCGGATGTTGCGGGCGGCGAAGCGGGTGCGGGTCTCCTCGTCCAGGTCGATGCCCTGGGTGAAGTAGGTCAGGTCCTCGGTCAGTTGCCGGAACAGGAAGGCGTGGCCGATGGACGCCGGGCCGGTGGCGAGGATGCCGATGAGCTCATCGCGCACCTCCCAGCCGTGGCAGTACGGGCAGTGGACCACACTCTGGCCCCAGTGTTCGGCGAGGCCGGGGACTTCGGGCAGCACGTCCTTGAGGCCGGTGGCCACCAGGACCCGGCGCGCGGTCACGCTTCGGCCGTCGGCCAGGGTGACGCTGAACCGCAGATCCAGACCTTGCGGACCAGCTGGGCACGACGGTAAGCCCGACTTGCCGTGAAGGCATACAATGTTGCTCATGACGCAAGACGATGGCGACCTGGACGGCCTCGTGCGCAAACGCATCCGCGCCCTGCGGGTAGCGCAGGGCTGGTCCCTGGAGGAACTGGCCTCCCGTGCCCACCTCAGCCAGTCCACCCTGAGCCGCATCGAGAACGGTCAGCGCCGCCTCGCGCTGGACCAGCTGGTCACCCTCGCCCGCGCCCTGGACACCACCCTGGATCAGCTCGTGGAGACCGCCGCCGACGACGTCGTCACCAGCCCCACGATCGACAGCACCCACGGCCGGCTGCGCTGGACCATCAAGGCCGACCCCGGGATGAGCGTGGTGCGCCAGCGCATGACCGAACCACCCCCGGAGAACCCGGCCCGCATGCGTGCCCACCCGGGACGCGAATGGCTCGTCGTCCTGTCCGGCACGGCGACCCTCATGCTCGGGCACCGCCGCTTCCGCCTCGAGACCAACCAGGCCGCCGAATTCCCCACGATGATGCCGCACGCGATCGGCGCCGAGGGCGGGCCCTGCGAGATCCTGGGCATCTTCGACCGGGACGCCCGCCGTGGCCACCAGAGCGACAACGGCGACGATGCTGCCGGATGACCGCGCGGCGACCTCTTGCGCGTCGGGCAGCGCCCCCGGCCATCATCTTGCGTAAACGGGGACAATTTGTGCTTTAGGCGCATATCCGTTCTAGTGTGACGAGCATGAACCACGCACCCACGCACAGCCCCCACCCGGGCGCTTCGCACGGTCACCACCACGAGCACGCACTGGACGGCCAGGCCGAGATCCTCGACCTGGACGCCGACGTCCTCGCCGAGCACACCGCCTCGATCACCGCGTGGCTGCCGCTGCAGACCGACCCGCGCCACATCGCGGACCTGGGCTGCGGTACGGGCGCGGGCACTTTCGCCCTCCTCGACCGCTTCCCCGACGCGCACGTCACCGCCGTCGACGCATCCGTCGAGCACCTTCAGCGCCTGCGCACCAAGGCATGCGCCCTCGGCGTCCAGGAGCGCATCCGCACCGTGCAGGCCGACCTCGACGAAACCGCTTGGCCCGACCTCGGCTCACCGGACCTGGTCTGGGCGTCGGCCTCGATGCACCACATGGCCCACCCCGACCGCGCGCTGCGCGCTGTCCACGACGCGCTCGTTCCGGGTGGCCTGTTCGCCGTCGTCGAACTGGCCGGCCATCCCCGCTTCCTGCCGGAAAATGCCCCCGAGGGCCGGCCCGGCCTGGAAGAGCGCGTCCACGCCGCAGCCGACCGCCGCCAAGCCGAACACCTGCCCCACCGCGGCGCCGACTGGGGCCCGATGCTGACCGCCGCCGGATTCACCGTCGAGGGCGAACGCACCATCGCCGTGCACCTCGACGGCACCCGCGGCGAAGCCATCGGCCGCTACGCCACCGGCGTTCTGCAGCGCATCCGCGGCGTCATCGCGGACAGGCTCTTTCCCGAAGACCTCGCCGCGCTCGACCAGCTCCTCGACACCGGCAGCCCGCACAGTATCCTGCGCCGCGACGACCTGACGGTACGCACCGAGCGCACCGTCTGGGCCGCCCGCCGCAACTGACCGTCGGCCGAACCGTTCCGGGAGTTACCCCTTCGCGTCGAATTCGAGCGGCTTCCTCGAATCGGCCGACGCGTTACCAGGCATTGTCCGTGCGGAGGAACAGGTCTGCGATCCGCCACTCGCCGCCGTCGTGTTCGAGCCGGAAGGTGTAGAGGCCGGTCGCGATCACGCCCGAGCCGCCGCCCGCGTTCGACGTGAGCATGAGGTAGGCGTGCGCCAGTGCCGTGTCGGCGTCGGCGCTGTGGACTTGCAGGTTGACGAGGTTGTGCCGCCGCTGGTCGGTCTCCGCGTCGATCGCCTCGCGCACGAATTCGAGGATCGCCGCGCGTCCGGCGATGGGGCCGAGGTCGTTCTCGCCGGCGAACTTGAACGTCCAGGTGGCGTTCTCGGTCAGGACGGACTCCACTGCGGCGACGTCCTGCTGGTCGAGAGCGAAGGCGTAGCGCACCAGCACCTGGTGGACGGCGAGCTGCCGCGCCGGGTCGAGGGTGACCGCGCCCGGACGGAACTCGGGAAGGTGAGCGTTGCCCCAGCCCGGGGCGGCCGGCGTGCTCATGCGACCGTCAGGACGATCTTGCCCCGGAGGTGTCCGCCGGCGGCTCGCTTGTGCGCTGCCGGCGCGTCTTCGAGGGCGAAGGTGCTGTCGATCGCCACGCGGATCGTGCCGTTCTCGAGCAGGCGGGCCAGCTCGGCGAGCTGCCCGCCGCTCGCGCGAACTTGGGTGGCCGTGACCGTGACTCCCAGCTTCGCGTTCTCCTCCTCGTCGAACTCGCCGAAGTACACCGGGTACAGGGCGCCGCCGCGCTTGAGAGTGCGCAGGAAGCGCCGGCTGTCGGGACCGCCGACGTTGTCCAGGACGAGGTCGATGCCGCGGACGGTGTCTTCGGGCCGGTCCTTGGTGTAGTCGACGAACTCGTCGGCGCCGAGGCCGCGCAGGAAGGTCTCGTGGGAGCCGGAGGCCACGGCGATGACGTGGGCGCCCTGCCACTTGGCCAGCTGGAGGGCGAGGTGGCCCACGCCGCCGGCGGCGCCGTTGACCAGGACTGTCTTCTCGCTGTCGAGGGCCATCGGCCGGTGCTCGGCCTTCTGGAACGGCGATGGGTGGTGGTGTCCGAGTTCGATCAGGAACTGCCACGCGGTCAACCCCGACATGGCCAGGGCGGCGGCGTGCACGTGATCGACCGAGGCGGGCTTGCGGGCCAGGTCGGACGCCGGCGTGGTGACGTACTCGGCGTAGGCGCCGCTCTGCATGACGGTGGGGAACCGCAGCATCCCGAAGACCTCGTCGCCGACCGCGAAGGCGTCGACGCCGGTGCCGAGGCCGGCCACCACGCCCGAGACGTCGGTTCCGGGGATCAGGGGGAGCTCCATCGGGGGCTTCAGCTCGGCGGGCACGTCGGGCATGCCCTCGCGTGCGTAGAAGTCGGGCGGGTTCAGGCCGACGGCGTGCACGCGGATGAGCACCTCACCCGGTCCCGCGACGGGGATCGGCACGTCGTCGAACCGCAGCACCTCGGGGCCGCCGAACTCGTGCAGCCGGATCGCCTTCATGGTCTGTGTCGGCACAGCTCTCTCCGTTCCTCGTGCGGTACGCTAAGTGAATCAGAGGTCCGTTTTTCTGGATCACTGATCCGAATATACGGTTCACTGATCCGTTTAGTCAAGGAGGCGCACATGAGGGCGGACGCCCAGGCCAACCGCGACCGCCTGCTGACCGCCGCCGGCCCTGTCCTCGCCGAGCACGGCGCCGACGCGTCGATGCGCGACATCGCCCGCCGGGCCGGCGTTGGGCTGGCGACGCTGCTGCGGCACTTCCCCACGCGGGAGGCGCTGCTGGAGGCGCTGCTGCGGACCAGTTTCGACGCGCTGACGGCACGGGCGGCCGAGGTCGAGGCGGACGGCTCACCGCAGGAGGCGCTGATGGTGTGGCTGCGTGAGTTCGTCGCGTTCACCACCGACAACCACGGGGTGGTGACGTCCATGGTGAAGGCGATCGAGGAGCCCGAGTCCGAGCTGCACGCATCCTGTGTCGCCCTGAAGGCGGCCGGCGCGCGGCTGCTCACCCGTGCTCAGGCCGCCGACGCCGCGCGGTCCGACGTGGACGGCGCAGACCTCTTCGCGCTGGTGTCGGCACTGGCCTGGCTCGGTGATCAACCTGGGCACGAGGCGCGCGCCAAGCGGCTCTTCGACGTGGTGATGGGCGCGATCGTGACGGATCGGGCGGCCTGACGCACGGATCCGGGTTCCGCCTGCTTGAAGTCAGTCCGCGCGATCAGTGGCGTTGACCCGCTTTCGCCGCACGACGCACACGCTAATCGCGTGTGCCGAGGACTCCGCGGACGAACATTCGGACGGCTTGGCGAGTGTCGTACAGGCTGTCGGTGCCGATGCAGAGATTGCCGATCCCGCGAAGCAGCGTGTAGCCGTTGATCGGTGTCGCGGCCGGGCCGAACACTGCCTCGAGAAGGAGATCTCCGGCCGGTACCAGACGTTCGACGAAGTAGCGGTGCAACGCGTCAGCGCCGGCTGTGTCGCCTGAGACGACGTCGGCGAGGCCGTGCTTGGTGACGAGGAAGTCGACGAAGAGGTTGACCCATTGCTCGAGTGCTTGGTGCGGTGACGGTGCCTCGTCGATGAGCCGGGGAGCGGCTTCGGCACACGCTTCGACTTGGTGGCGGTAGACGGCGACGACGAGGTCCGCTCTGGTCGGGAAATGCCGGTACAGCGTCCCCATGCCGACCCCGGCCCTCGCGGCGATGTCCCTCACGGGTGTGTCGATGCCGCCGGCGACGAAGGCTGCCGCTGCGGCGTCGAGGATGACCTGCGCGTTCCGGAGCGCGTCGAAGCGCTTCTTGCGGCCGCTGGGCGTGCTGTCCTCGTCGGTGGGCATGCGGGCACTCCCCGGTTGCTTTCCGGAGCAATGCTCCGTATCGTTTGCGGAGCATTGCTCCGGAACAAGTGTCGCAGAGCGTGTTCGTCAGGACAAGGAAGTGGGCAGCATCATGAGTGGATCCGCCGGCATTGCGGACTCGGTGATCGTGCGGCAGCTGGACGGTGTCGTCGGACCCGGCCAGACCGTGGTGTCGGCGTCGCCGGTGGCGTTGGACGCGCCGGGCCGGCCGGTGCCGTTGGAGGTGCGGGTGTCCGCGCCCGCGACCGGCGACCGGCTGCCGGTGATCGTGTTCTCGCACGGCAACGGCTGGAATCTGGACGGCTACGGGCCACTGACCGCGTTCTGGGCGTCACAGGGCTTCGTCGTGGTGCAGCCGACGCATCTGGACTCCCGGCGGAACGGCTTCGGGTTCGATCACCCGGTGTTCCCGACGATCTGGATGGAACGGTACCGGGACCTGGAGCGCGTCATCGACCAGCTCGACACCGTCGAAGCCGCCGTGCCCGGCCTGGCCGGTCGTGTCGATCGGGACCGGATCGCCGTGGCCGGTCACTCCTGGGGTGGCCAGACCGCGCAGATGCTGCTCGGTGCCCGCGTCGAGGACGCCGACGGCGGGATCGGCGAGGATTTCGCGGATGCACGGGTGAAGGCGGGGGTGCTGCTGGCCGCGACGGGGATCGGCGGGGAGGAACTGCACCCCTTCGCGAAGGCGAACTTCCCCTTCATGAACCCGTCCTTCCAGACCCTGACGACGCCGACACTGGTCGTCGCGGGCGACCACGACCAGTCCAAGATGTCCAGCCGCGGCCCCGACTGGTTCACCGACGCCTACACCTACGCTCCCGGCGCCACGGACCTGTTGACGCTGTTCGGCGCGGAGCACGCCCTCGGTGGGATCCCGAACTGGGAGGCGGCGGAGACCACCGACGAGGACCCGGAACGTGTCGCGGTCCTGCAGCGGCTGAGTACCGCCTACCTGCGCAGTGCGCTGACCGAAGGTGACAAGACCTGGGTGGAGGCACGGCAGGTGCTGAGCGACAGCGCGAACCCCGTCGGACGCATCGACTCCAAGTAGGACTCCCCGGAGCCGGGTCCGGAAAGGACGGATGGAGAATCCGATGGCCGATGGTGCACAGTCCTCGTGGACGGACAGCCAGCTCGACGCGATCACGGCGACGAACGACTTCCACGTCGCCCCGTACCGGGAGGACGGGACCACCCCGGGCACCCCGGTGTGGGTGTGGGCGGTCGCGGTCGGGGACGCGGTTTTCGTCCGGTCCACCAATCCCGCGTCGCGGTGGTTCGCCGCGGCGATCACGCAACGCGCCGGTCGCGTTTCCTTCGGCGGGTGGGAAGGGGTCGTGACCTACACGCTGGTCACAGATACCGGGACGCTGGACGCCGTGGATGCGGAGTTCCGGAGGAAGTACCGCGACGACGCCTACCTGAGCGAGGCGCTGCTGGCGGGTTCCCGCACACAGGTCGCCGCGATCCGTCCGGCCGCTGCGTGACCGGGGCCGGCGACGAGCGGGGCACCTTGAGGTTCGTCACGGACGCTGTGCGGGCGGCGGCGGTTGCCGAAGCCCGCACCGGACAGAGGGTGTCTCTGGCGCGGATCGTGCGTCCCGCCGCACCGCGGTTCGGCCCGGTTCCCGCGCCGCCGGGGGAGCAGGCGTGGCAGCAGACCCTTGCCTGGACGCCGTAATCACCGCGGGGATGCTCGACGACGCGGTCCGCCGGGCGTCGACGCATCGGTCGTGGGCTGGCTCGCCGATCACGAGGTCAGCATCTGGGTCGGCGACGCATGGCGCGACATTTCCGACGGTCTACGTTCATGCTGATGCTGGCGCCACCTCGCGTCCACGGCGCAAGCGGCGTGCCGGTCAACCCGATCGCGGTCTTCTGACGCGCCGCGCCATGGTCTGGGAGAACTGACCCCGCGCCGACGGAACCGATGACGCGGTGGACTGCCGCGTTCCAGCCGGTTTACCGCGCGGGAGTGCGGATCCGGTCTCGTAGCGCCGACCACACCGTGCCCGGCTTGGGGCGCTGGTCCAGCAGTTCGGCCGCGACTTCCGCTCGTGATCGCAGCCGCGGCTCGTGCAGCAACATCGACACCGCCGCCGTCATGGTGACCGGATCGTCGCAGATGGTGCCCGCGCCGAAGCCGGCGACGACGGATGCCACGAGTGGCTGGTTTGCGATGCGTGGCAGGAACACCAGCGGCAGGCCGCGGGAGAGCGTGGCGAGTGTGGTGCCCGAGCCACCCGTGGTGACCACCGCCTGAACTCGGTCCAGGAGCTGGCTGATCGGGGCGAACGGGACGGCGTGTACCCGGGTGGGATCACCCTCGACGTCCTCCGGTCCGGTGGTGAAGCCGGTCGTGACCAGGGCGTCGGCGCCGGCGTCGAGCACACCGCGTACGGCGGAGTTGAGCAGCGTCAGGTCGTCCACGACCGTGCCGAGGGTCACCAGCACCACCGGACGGTCGCCGTCGAAGGAGGGGAGGTCGACCTGTGCGGAGGTGTCGTGCGGGATGGTTCCGATCGCCAGCGCGGTGTCATCGGCGGGAGGGTTCTGCTCGAGCCATTCCGGCCATGACTGGACGGTCGCCAACCGGGCAGGCATCGTCAGCTCGCGCTGTTCCAACGCCCGTACCAGGCCGCGCTCGAGTGCGGCGTCGATCGGTGTGGCCGGGCTGTGCACGAAGCTCACCCACGGGATGTCGAGCCGTCGGGCGACCAGCGGTGCGACGTAGTCCCACATCTCCGCGACGATGACGTCCGGGCGCTCGTGTGCAGCCAGTTCGCACAGCTCGTCGAAGGCCAGGTCCGCGCGGGTCGTCGTGAACAGGGCGATGTTCGCGTCGAGCAGATCGGAACTGTCGCTCCGGTAACCGAGAACGTCCTGTCCCGATCGGCGATCGTTCTCGGCGAGCAGGTCGGGCAACGACGGGCTGAGCGCACGCACCGCCAGGCCGTCGGCCGTCGCGTGGAGTTCGTCCGACGCGACGACGACCACCTCGTCGCCGGCCGCGGCAGCCGCCTTGGCCAGTGGAAGCATCGGCAACAGGTGGCCGTAGGCGGGAAAGGTGCAGAACAACGCTTTCATGAGCGCTCCTGATATAGGTCGCTCTGTTCGTCAGAGCCGACTCTGATGAACAGTACCAGGTATGATCGACGACGTGGTGAACGAGCGTGGCGACGGCGGCCGAACAGGCAGGAGGAGTGAATACGCCCGACTCACCCGCCAGGCCATCTTGGACGCGGCCCGCGACCTGTTCGTCCGGAAGGGATACTTCGCGACGAAAGTCGAGGAAATCGCCCGGATGGCCCGCGTCGCCCCGGCAACCGTGTACGCGGTCGGCGGCGGGAAGCACGGACTGCTCCGCACGCTGATCGAGTCCGGCACCACGAACGAAGACATCCGCGGCATCCTCGCCCGGATCGAGTCGATCACCGAGCCGCGGGAGCTGGTTGCCTTCATCGTGCATGCCACCCGTGTCAAGTTCGAACAGTGGTCGCCGCTGATGCGGCAGGTTGTCGCCGCTGCCCCGCGGGAGCCGAGCGTGCGGGAGATCCAGCAGATCGCTCATGACAGCATGCGCAACGGGCTTGCCCTGACCGCCCGGCAACTCGCGGCTATGGGCGCGCTCCGCGAAGGCGTGGATGTTTCCCGTGCCACTGATCTGCTCTGGTTGCATCTCTGCAACGCGGCCTACTTCATCCGCACCGACGACCTCGGCTGGTCGCTGGACGAATCCGAGAACTGGCTCAACGACGCGCTGTCCCACACACTGCTGAGGCTCGCTGCCGACCCGGCCTCCAGCGGCGCTGGGTAATACCGGACTCGGTGTGTTCGTGCGGGACGGTTCCGTCGACAGCTCCGGGCGTCGCCGGAAAATACGTCCTCGACCAGGCTCGCGCCCGCACGAAGAACCACGACCTCGCCTTCGCTCTCGACCGCGAGATCGAGAGCCTCGGCGAAAGTGGTCACGCCGGTGATGCCGGCTTGGAGACAAGCCTGGGTTCGCTGGTCGAGGCGGCGACGAACGTCAGCGGGGCAGACCTGAGCTATGTGGACCTTCGAGGTATCCCGCTGGAGGGTCTGCGCTGGTCGGAAGCGACACGCTGGCCATTCGAGTGGTACGAGCAGATCCGCCGGGATTCGATCGAGCTTGGTCCCGGACGGTACGAGATCCGCCAAGGAGGCTTGAACACCGACCGTCTCATCGACACCCCGGTCTGATGAGAGGCGATTTCTACTGCTCCGGCTGAGCACCCTCAACCGGATAGCGATGTCGGCGAGTCCTCCGCCGGCGTCTTCGGATTCGCCGTCAGCAAGCCGGCGGCCCGCCACTGGCGGAGAACGCGGCGGCCGTAGTTGTGCGTGCCCGCTACCCGGTCAAGGTCTGCGCCGGTCGGGGTGCGTCCTTGCCGGCACTCGTCCTCGTAGAACGACCACATACGTTGTTCCGCTGTTTTCTCCACAAGCGCCTCCGGGGCTGTGTTCGACTTGGATGGCGCTTGCTCTGCAGTGGGGGCAGAGCCGGCTGATGGCGCGGCTCGGTGGCGCTTCAGTGCCCCGTTGAGCAGCTCGACCGCCAAAAGCAGGGCCAGCGGAGGGCAAGCTGCCACCGCGATGCCGAAGGCGCTGAGCTCCGGGGCCGAGTCGATGTTGGCGCAGAGCGAAAGTGAGATCCCGAACGTGAAAGCGAGCCAGGCCTGCCAGCGGTTACCGGTGCCGACTTCCAGAGTTCGACGGTCGCGATGATCAGCAGGCCGTCGACGATGAGCGGCCAGATCGAGGCGGTTGTCCCGTCGGCTCCGAATCGGCGGGTCCGGTGCAGAAGCACTGGACACCCAGGGCCAAGTCGTCGCGGAGGGTCTTGGTCATGGCCGCTCCCGCCGACGGCGGCCGAACTCGACGAGGGTCAGAGTTGCGGAAATCTGCAGGTCAGAGGTGGTTGCAGAGTGCGTGGATGCTGTTCGTACCCGGTCGGGGGGTACAACAGCTACCGCTCAAGCTCGGTTGACTCAGGTCAGCCGAGCTTTTTGCTGTGTGGATGCCGTGCCCGTCGCAGGTATCCGCGGACGGAAAGGGGCAAGATCGGGTGTCCGCCGCTTCGGCGTGACGGGTGAAGTACTCGCTGCTAGCGTGGCCTTTCGGGACCGGAGCGGGGGTTGGTGCGTGGTCGACGTGCTGGAGGTCGTGTCGAGCGAGGCGGCCAAGGTCGCCGCGGCCGCGCTGGTCGGGCGGGTCGACAAGGCCGTGAGCCGTGTTGTCGACTTGGTGCGCGGCAAGCTCGGCGGTGCGCCGCCGGACACCGGCCGGATCCTCGCCGCGGTGCGGGACGATCCCGAGTTCGCCGACGACCTCGCGCGCTTGCTGACCACCGTCCACGACGGCGCCGAGCAGGTGCACGGCCCCGTCGGGATCACCGGCTACCGCAACCACGTGCGGTACCTGGCGGATCCGCCGACGTCGGGGCTGCGGGTCATCGCCGGCCCGCCGGGGTCGGGGCGGACCGAGCTGGCCCGGCAGCTGGCCGACCGCGCGCGGGACCGGATTCCCGTTCGCCCCATCGAGATCGACCTGGCCGGACTGCGGGTCGATGGCGTCGTCGACATGGCGGTGGTGAAGCAGCGGGTCCTTCGTGAGCTGGGTGTTCCCGACGCGGAACTCGTGGTCGACAACGTGGGTTTGGACCAGCAGTTCGGCTCCGCGCTTTCGACGCGGCTGTGCACGATCATCTTGGACAACGTCGTTCTCGCGTCCGAACTGCAGCCGTTCCTGCCGTTCCGGCTGAACCTGCTGCTGGTGACCACTTCCGTCATGACCCGCGAGCTCGCCGCGCTGGATCGGGCACCGATCCTGTTGCGGGGCTTGGACGAGGACGGTGCGCTCGAGCTGCTGGCCGACTTCTCGTCGCCGGTCCGGCCGGCCGATGAACCCGTCGAGGCGCGTCGGCTGGTGGAGCTGTGCGGGCACATGCCCGCCGCGGTGCAGCAAGCCGGGCTGACCCTGGCGCGGCGGGCCGGTGAGCCCCAGCCGGTCGCGGGCCTCTTGGCCCACTACCGCACCACCGGCGTCGTCGATGCCGAAGGGGCCATCCGCGATGCCTTGCAGCGCACGTTCGCCGAACTGTCGGCGGAAGCAGTCCTCGGAGCGGCTCAGCTGGCGACTTTCCCGGGCGGCTGGTTCACGCGCGCCACCGCCGCCGCGTACCTGGGCGGCCACAACGGGGAGCGGGTGTTCGAGGAGGTCGTCGACGCTCAGCTGACCGAGCCGGCCCGGGGTGGCTGGCACCGGCTGACCACGCTCGCCGGGCAGTACGCGGCGACCCTGGCAGCCGATCGCGAGGCGGCGTTCGACCGGTTGCTCCGATACGTGCGTGATCACGTGGTCGCCGCCGATCTCGCTGGTGACCAGCCGGGCAAGCCGGGCCGGCTGAGGGAGTACGTGGTCCCGGCCGGTGTCGCCTGGACGTTGCCCGAAGACCGGTTCGACTGGCTGGACCGGCATCTCGGCTTGATCGGCGAACTGGTGCGTGCGGCGTATTGGCGGCGACGGCACAAGGAGGTCTGCCAGCTGGCCGGCGCGGTCGAGGTGCTCGTCAACCAGCGTGGGCGCTGGCGGGAGTTCGCCGACATCAGCGACACCGCCGTGCGTGCCGCCGAAGCGCTGGACTCCGAGCGCGCCGCCGAGGGCAAGGGAGCGCCCGCGCTGGTCGCGCGAGCGCTGTCGATGCGCGCCCGGGCGAGGTTCCTGGCTCGGTGGTTCCCGCCCGCGGCCGAGGACCTCGAACGGGCGTGGCGGCTGGCGGGCTCGGCGGAAATCCCGGACTGGCGCCGCCGCCGGTTGCTGTCGTCCGTGGCGGAATTCCGGGGCCGGTGCTGCGAAGAGCAGGCCGACGACGTCGTCGCGGTCACGGCGCCGTCCGAAGCCCAGCGGCAAGAGCGCGCGAGGCTGCTCGCGGAAGCCGAGCGGTGGTTGAGCACCGCGGTAGCGGTCGACGGGGAGATCGACCACGGCTACGCCCTCGGCATCCACCTGCGCATGCGCGCGTCGATCCTGGTGAAGGCGGGGCGCGCGGAAGAGGCGCTCACGGCGGCGAATCAGGCCGCGGAACACGTGACCGGGCGCAACGCCGCCCGCCTCGACATGGTGGCGGCCAAGGCGTACCTCGCGATCGGCGCGCCGCAGCGCGCCAGGGAGTGCTGGGAACGGGCGGCGCGGCTGTTGCAGCAGACTCGCGCCGACCAGTACGAGTGGGAGCTGCGGGAGATCGGTGCCCGGATCCTCACGGCCGAGGGGCGGATCGAGGAAGCGTGGTTCGCCTGGCAGGAGCTGCTCGGCAAGGCGTTCACCTACGGCCATCCGCGCACGAACGAGTACCTCAGTGAACTCGGATCGCTACCTTCGCCGTCCGGGCGCCCACGGTGATCAGCTCGGCCGGCGCGGTCCGCCCGAGGTAGGGCAGGGAAGCGGCCAGCAACGGGTCGAGCCCGGGATCGTCCGGCACGAGCTCGCGGACCTGGCCGTCCCGCGAGCGGACCAGGCAGCGGCCCGGCAGGCGCGCGCGGCCGCGAGGTGCGCGTCGGGCCACCGCCGGAGCGTGTCGGCGGCCCAGCCGGCGAAGCTGCCGAGCTCGGCTTCCGGCAGGTCGGTGAAGACGATCGCGGCCGCGGAAAGCTGTCGCAGGCTCGCCCGCGTGAAGTGCGCCGACAGGTGCTGGTGGTCGACGTGGTGCGGCACGTCGGTCGCCGGGAATCGCATGAGGGTGGTCGAATCTTCCTCGACCACAGCGCCCGTGAGGTAGGCGGCGATCGCCGTGCGCGCCGGCCGCACCGGCTCGTGGCTGGTGAACTCGGCTTCGCCGGCGGGCTCCGGCAACCCCATCAGGTCGTAGAACGCCGCGCGGAGCAACGCGGCTGACCGGCCCGGAACGGCGACCGCTCGGCGCACGACCTCATCGTGGCAGCCGGCCACGTGACCCTCGAGCACTTTCGCGAGCTGCGAAGGCAGTGGTTCCTCCGCGGTCAACCGCGGCGCCCGTGCGGCCAGTGCCGCGGCGGGTGAGCCGGGCACGATCGTGGCGGGTTCGCCCTCCGCCAGCAGGACGGGAAGATCTTGGGAGGCGGCGTAGAGCGAGACCGACCCGCTGTCGGTGATCACGCAGTCCGCGGCCGTGATCGCGGTTTGCCACCCCGAATCGGGCGGGATCACCCGCAGCCCGGCCTGCCGCGCCTGGGCCAGCCAGGCTTCGACCTGCCACGGACCGTGCGCCGCGGTGATTCCCGGGTGCAGCACCAAGCAGACCGCGAAGTCGTCGACCGGCAGCTCCGACACGAGCCGCAACGGCAACCGCGGATGCGTTCCCAGCAGTGATGCCGGCCCCCAGGTGGACGCGATCGTCACCAGTTTCCGGCCCGCGGCGCCCAATGCCTCCCGGTACTCCCCGGCCCGGTGCGTCCCGGCGTTGATCCGGTCGAGGCAGGGGTCGCCGACCACGCGCGCGCGGTCCGCGGCCGGGGGACTCACCTGGCGCAGGTGGTGGATCTGGTCTTCGTGGGTCACCGCGATGAGCGCCGGGACGACTTGGCCGTCACGGACCAGCCGGCTCGGATCCATCCCGGCGACCACCGTGCCGCCCGGGTAGTACTTCTGGAACCCGATGCCGTGCGGCAGCAGCACCACCGGGGAGCCGAGCAGGTGCAGGTCGTCGTTCTCGCTGGCCGCGATGACCAGGTCGAACCGCTCGCCGACGGCTCGCTCCCAAGCGACGACGGCGACACCGAGCCGCTGGAGCAGCGCGGGCACCCCCGCGCCCAGGATGGCCGGCCGGTGCTCGTTGTAAGTGAACACGACCTGGACGCGATGGTCGTTCTCGAACAGCGTCAACGCGTCGAGCAGGCGGTTCACCGTCGTGACGGTCCGCACCACGACCAGCACGCGCCGCTCGAACCCGATCGTCAGCCAGGGTTCGAAACCGGTCGCCACCTGGACGTTCTTCCGGAAAACGCCGGGGGGGGTACTTATTTCGCACGGCACGCCGCCGAGCCGAGCACGTGACCACGACCCGCGCCGCGGCCGCCATCGACCGGCGGCGCCGCGGTGCGCGGAGTGATCAGCATGCCTTGAGACTACGTGGCGGTGCTGCCGCCCAGCCTCGACCGCCCGCGCGCGGTCACGCGGTGTCTCGCGAAGGCCGCCGCGACCACCACGATGATCGCGGCGGAGCCCAGAAGCCACCACGGCCGAACCGGTGGCCGAGTGGCAACCGGTCCGGCCGATTGCTTGTCCGCGTAACGGCTGTGAACCTGGCGTTGGTATTCGCGTAGCGGGACGAACGCTCCGACGGGCGTCTGGGGCAGGCTGGCGCGCAGCAGCCTGACGCCGTCCTCGCCCAGCTCGTACCAGCCGTTGATCTGGGGTTCGTTCAGCAGCACCGTTCCCGGGCGCAGCTGCCGGGACAGCTGCGTCTCGTCGTCGCCGGAAAGCACGCTGTCGACCTGCCAGCCGGAGTCCGGCCGGCCCGCCACCGGGGCCGACTGGATCGTGCCGCTGCGCCCGTCCGCAGTGCGTGCCACGACCGCGACGTACCGCAGGCGCGCCGCTGGTCCGCTTCCGTCGCGGACGAAGGCAGGGGAGAGGGTGTACGCCGGGATCCCCGTGTTCGCGACGACGATCCCGGCGGGTTCCGGTTGGCCAGGCCTGCGCAGGTTCGTCCGCGCGAAGCTGAGCGCCCGAGGCGTGTGCGCCGCGGTGACGGCCGCCGAAAGCTGGGCATCCGTGGGCGGCTGCCACGCCGGTGCGGCGGGGCCGGACACGCTCAGCCCCAGCAGCACGGCGGCCACGACGAGCCGCGCAGGCCTGGTCACGGCTGCCTCACCGCCCGCCGGCGATGCCGACCACCGTGTCGCCCCAGGTGAAATCGCTGTTCTGCAGGTAGCTGTCGTAGGACTGGGTGCGGTAGCGCTGGTAGGTCGGCCACGGGTCGCCGACGTCCATCGACTGGTTCGCGGCGTCGTAGCCGTAGATCACCTCCGCGTGGCCGCCGCCCGACGTCCAGTAGATCCCGGTCAGCGCCGGGTCGCCGGCGTCGATCTGCTGGGTGATCGTCGAGTAGGACACCGCACCTCCGGCGCTTTCGGCGGAGAAGCCGGTGCCGTGGAAGCCGTTGACGATCTCGTCGATCTGCGCCGCTTCGTTCGGGCAGTAGCCCGGCGTGGTCCCCTTGCCCGCCGCGCAGAAGTCCTCCTGCGACGTCGACGCGCCGTGGAACTGCTCGATGCTCGCGCCGTCGGCGGCCCAGCACCACTCGTCGTTCTGCTGGACCTGCTGGCTGTAGTCGAGGCTGACCGCTTCCCTCGCCGCCCGGGCACTGGCCGGGCCCAGCTTGAAGTGGCTGTTGTCGGCGAGCGGGTGGGTCAGGGTCAGGCCGTTCGGCACGGGAGCGGAATGTTCGTTCAACGTCGCCGCGCCGGCCACCGGGCTCAGCGCCAGGCCGGCTGTCGCGGCGAATAGGCCGCACGTCAACGCCATTCCCATCAGCTTCTTGTCGAGCGCGATGACCATGGATTTCTCCTTCGCAACGAAAGGGGGAGAGCGATTCATTCGGGGAACTTTGCTCAACACCTTGCGGTGGACGGAAATCTCCAACAAGCGACCAAAGTCGGTAAATGGAAGGTAAATCCATGGTGGTGATTGTGGTGGACTGCTGGTCAGGGCGGTGATCGGTGAGGATGGAAAAGCTGATGTTATGGCAGTTGTTATGGGCAGATCCGGGGCGGCTTGTGGCTGCGAACCGGCGGCAACGTTTGCCGGGTCAGGAAGTGCCGTGAAACGCGTCGATCCCTTTGCGCCAAGTGGTCGTGAGATCGGCGCCGGGCGGGAACCGGTGGTTCAGCTCCAGGGCGACCATGCCGTGCGCGAAGGCCCAGAAGGCTCGCGCTCGCTCGAGGTCGCCGCCGGTCGCGTCGAGCAGTGGCCTCGCCGCGGCCGCTTCGACGCCGGGTGCGAGCAGGTCGCGGCGCAGCGGGCGTTCGGTCATCAGGCGGTGCAGGTGCGGTTGCCGGCGGGCGAAGTCGCGGTACGCGGCGGCGAGGGCGGCGAGCGGGTCGTCCGCCCCGTCGACGGCTTGCGTGAACAGCTCGGCCTGTTCCTCGAATCCCATGGAGATCAAGGCGGCTTCCAGCGCCTGCTTGTCGCGGAGGTGCTCGTAGATCGACGAGGCGCGGATCCCGATCCGCTCGGCGACGCGACGCATCGACAGCGCGCCGGGTCCGTCCTGTTCCAGCAGCTCGCGCGCGGCTCGCACGATCTCCCGGGCTCGCGGCGCGAGCCGGTCAAGCGCGCGCGACGACATCGATCATCCGTGGTCCGACGCGCATGATCGAGCGAACCCCTTTCCCGGTGGCCCTAACGGCGTTAGGGTATCAGCCGAACACCGTTAGGGTGACGAGGAGCGGAGTCAGGGTGACGGAGACGGGTCGTGGTCC
Organism: Amycolatopsis sp. SID8362; assembly: GCF_010550475.1. NCBI lineage: Bacteria > Bacillati > Actinomycetota > Actinomycetes > Pseudonocardiales > Pseudonocardiaceae > Amycolatopsis > Amycolatopsis sp. SID8362. Next base: position 8,170 of record NZ_JAAGNB010001764.1, on the reverse strand, counting down.
GGCGACAGGAACAGCGCGCGCAGCTGCCGCTCCGGACTCCCTCAGCGCGTCGGTGCCACGGTTCCTGGTCGAGATCATCGCCTGGGTCGCCGCGCCGTGGGCGCTGGTGCCGCACTCGATCTGGCTGGCCGTGCTGGCCGACGTGCTGCTGATCGGCCTGCCCACGGTTTTCGGGATGCCCGGGGCGAAGAAGCAGAAGAATCCCGTCTCGATCCCGGCCCGGCCGGCGATCGCCCTCGAGCTGCTGCAGCCGGTCGCTGCCTGTGCGGCGGCTTTCGTGGCCTGGCCGGCGATCGTGGCGTCTCTGGTGGCCGTGGTGTCACTGGCCGCCTGCGGTCTTCAGCTTCGCCGCTGGCGCTGGATGCTCGCCCAGCGAACAGGTTCGTGAAGGGAACTTGACGTGAACGGCCGGATCTTCGACTCAATCGGCCACTCCCGGTCGACGGCCGCAGGGGCCGGGGCAGGCCTGCGTGCGCCCCCGGCCCCGGCCGAGCCGGTCAGGGGGAAGCAGGCACCCACTGTTCGGCGGGTGACTTGCCGGGCAACGGTTTGCCGATCACCGCGAGGGGCGCGTAGAAGGTGACCTGGCCGATCGCCAGTGCCAAGGTCGTCAGCGCCTTGTCGTCGTAGTGCCGGGCCGTCTGGGCGTAAAGCTCGTCGGAGACCCGCTCGCCGTGTGTCGATGGCTGGAGCACGGCCTCGACCAGCCCGAGCGCCGCGCGTTCGGGCTCGGTGAAGTACGGCGCGTCCGGCCAGGTCGCGACCGCTGTGATCCGCTCCTCCGGCTCGCCGCCGCGGCGCAGGGTGCCGGTGTGCAGCACGGTCAGGTAGGTGTTGCCGACGATCTGGCCCGCCCGCAACTGCACCAGGGCGATCGTGGTCCTCGGCACCGAGCCGTTGCCGGTGACCTTGAACAAAGCTCCCGTCAGTTCCCGCAACTCGGGAACCAGCTCGACCGGATTGGGCAGTCGTGAACCCATTTCTCCTCCAGTGTTTCGGATCTCCGCCGCCGAATCGCGGCGTGGACTCGCGCCAACACTCCACCGGGGCACCGAGCCGATCAACGCCGACTTCGCGGGCCGATCGATAACACCGGGCTTATGAGGCGAACGGAGGGGCGGAAACCCGATGGAGCTGCGGGACATCGAGATATTCCTGACCCTGGCCGAAGAACTGCACTTCGGCCGGACCGCCGAGCGGCTGCACGTCTCCCAGGCCCGGATCAGCCAGGCGATCGGCCACCAGGAACGCCGCCTGGGCGCGCTGCTGTTCGACCGCGCCAACCGGCGCGTGGTCCGGCTGACTCCCGTCGGCCGGCAACTTCGCGACGACCTGCGACCGGTCTACGCGGACCTGCGCGACAGCCTCGAACGGGCCCGCCTCGCCGCCCGCGGCATCACCGCCGTGCTCCGCGTCGGCGTGCTGCCCCACAACGGCCACGACCTGCGCCCCCACTGGGACGCCTTCCGATCCCGCCACCCCCAGTGGAACCTGCGCATCCAGTACGCGCCCTTCGTCGACCCGTTCGCCGGGCTCCGCCGCGGCGACGTCGACGTCCTGGTCGCCTGGCTCCCGGTCGAGGAAGCCGACCTCACCGTGGGGCCCGTCCTGTTCACCGAGCCCCGCGTGATCGCCGTGGCAGGCGAGCACGAACTCGCCGGCCGCCCGTCGGTGTCACTGGACATGATCAGCCACTTCCGGTTCCCCAGCATCGCATCGGCTCCGGCCTACTGGATCGACAGCTACCTCCCGCCCCGCACTCCCCAGGGACGGCCCATCGAGCGCGGTCCGCTCGTCCGGAACAACGAGCAGGTGCTCGCCTTGGTCAGCGTCGGAGAGATCGTCACGCCCTACCCCCGCCACATGAGCCGCTACGGCGTCCGGCCCGACATCGCCTACCTGCCCATCCGGGACATCGACGCGATCGCCTACGCACTCGTGTGGCAGAGCGAGTCGGAGAACGACCTCATCCGCGCTCTTGCGCGCACCATCGGCGACATCGGACCACTCGGCTTCTGACCGGATGGGGAACTCCGGGGGAGTCGAAAGGGCAAGCCGTGGCGGTGTCGTGACCCGCATTCGGCCGCGTCACTAAGATCAGGTGAATGCTGATCTTGGGCCGGGGAGTCGGTCGCTGTGGGTAACCCGTTGGTCGCGCAGGCGCAGGATTCCACGAAGTCGTACTCCGGTGTTCCGTTGCTCGAAGACGCCGTCGGGCTGAAGGACGCCATCGAGAGCGGTGACTGGGCTTCGGTCGCGATGGGCGCGGTGGGCACCGCGCTGGACGCGCTGACCGCGGTGATGGACCCCTTCGGCGCGATCTTCGCCGCGGGAGTCGGGTGGCTGATCGAGCACGTCGGCCCGCTCAAGGAAGCGCTCAACGCGCTCACCGGGAACGCCGACGAGATCGCGGCGCAGTCGCAGACCTGGAACAACATCGCCAAAGAGCTCGAGGACGTCTCGACCGAGCTGACGAACGCGGTCAAGGCCGACCTCAACGGCTGGCAGGGGCCCGCCGCCGACAACTACCGCAAGCGTGCCGAAGACACGTCCGGGCTGCTGGCCGCCGCGCAGAAGGGCTGCGAAGGCGCCGGAAGCGGCGTGAAGACCGCCGGTGAAGTCGTCGGCGCGGTCCGCACGCTGGTGCGCGACATCATCGCCGAACTCGTCGGGCACCTGATTTCGTGGGCGCTGCAGGTGGTGTTCACCCTCGGCATCGGGCTGACCTGGGTGGTGCCGCAGGTCGTCGCCGCCGTCGCGAAGACCGCGTCGAAGATCGCGAGCCTGACGACCAAGCTCGTCAAGGCGCTCAAGGCACTGGTGCCGCTGCTGAAGAAGGCGGGCACCCTGTTCGAGGACGCCGCCAAGGGGCTGAAGAACATCAAGGGCGGGAAGGTCGGCCCGCCGCCCAAGCCGGGGAAGATCGACGGCAACCCGAAGTCGCCCGACGTCAAGGGCGGTAAGGACGGCGACTCCACCACGACCTCCGGTGACCACTCGGGCGGTGGCTCGTCGTCCGGGAACCACTCGGGCAGCGGGGGCAAGGACGGCGGCGGGGGCAAGGACGACTCCACCTCGACGTCGGGCGACCACTCCGGCAACGGCAACGGGAACGGCAACAAGACCCCGGGCGACCCGCCGCCGAAGGGCGACACCGGGAAGACCGGCGACACCGGCGGCGGGGGCAAGGACACCTGGGAGTGCAAGACCGACCCGGTGGACATCGCGCGCGGCAACGTCGTGATCGACCAGCTCGACCTGGAACTGCCGTCGCCGCTGGTGCTGGAGCGGCTGCACGTGTCGTCCTACCGCGCCGGCCGGTGGTTCGGGCCCACCTGGGTGTCCACTGTGGACCAGCGGCTGGCGGTGGGCCGCGAGCACGTCCGGTGCTTCGCCGCGGACGGCACCACCCTCGTCTACCCGCTCGCCGCGCCGGGCGCGCCGGTGCTGCCCCTGGACGGGCCGCGGCGCCCGCTGACCCGGCACGCCGACGGCAGCTACACCCAGGCCGATCCGCTGCGCGGCCGGGAACTCCGGTTCGCCGCGTTGCCGGGACGCGGAGCCGCCGAGCTCGTCCTGCGGTCGGTCACCGACGACGACGGCGCCCGGGTCGAGTTCGACTACGACGCCCTCGGCGCGCCGCGGATCCTGCGGCACTCCGCCGGGTACCGGGTGGAACTGGAGACCGAAGGCGGGCGGGTCACCGCCGTCCACGTGACCGACCCGGCCGGCCAGGCCCGGGTCCTGGTGCGGCGCTTCGGCTACGACGCGCAAGGACGCCTGACGAGTGAGTTCAACGCCTCCGGCCGCGCGCAGGTCTACGACTACGACGCCGAGGGCCGCGTCACCGGCTGGCAGGACCGCAACGGCACCTGGTTCCGCTACGTCTACGACCCCAGTGGCCGCTGCGTCCGCACCATCGGCGACCGCGGCTTCTACGACGCCGAGTTCGCCTATGACACCGAGCGCCGGATCACGACGTTCACCGATTCCCTCGGCCACACCGGCGAGTTCCACTTCAACGAGGCCAACCAGCTCGTCCGCGAGGTCGGCCCCCAGGGCGAGGTCACCACGTCCGAATGGGACCGCGACGACCGCCTGCTGTCCCGCACCGATCCGCTCGGGCACACGACGTCGTTCGCCTACGACGAGCGGGGCGCGCTCCGGTCGGTGACCCGGCCGGACGGGTCGGTCCTCCAGGTCACGCAGGACGCCGCCGGGCTGACGATCGAGACCACCGCCGTCGACGGCACCGTGCTTTCCCGCTTCTACCCGCGCGACGAGGCGCCGGACCCGTACACCGAGCCTCTCGGCATCGCGAAGCCGCTGACTTCCGAGCAGGCCGCCTGGACGCGCGGGGACGAAGAGCCGCCGCCGGTCGACCGGGACGTGTTCGGGCGGCCGAAGTCGGTGCTCAACCGGTCCGGGCAGCACGTCGTGCTCGGCTGGACCGCCGACGGGCACGAACGGCTGCGCGTGCGGCCCTCCGGTGTGCGCGAGACGCGCGGCTACGACGCGGAGGGCAACGAGGTCGAGCACGTCAACGGCGCGGGGCTGGCCGAACGGACCGAGTACGGCCCGTTCGACCTGGTGACCGCGACGATCGACGCGTCGGGCGCCCGGACGAGCTACACCTACGACACCGAGCTGCGGCCCAGCACGGTCACCAACCCGCTCGGGCAGACCTGGACCTACCGCTACGACCCGGCGGGCCGGGTGGTCGAGGAGACCGACTTCGACGGCCGGACGCTCAGCTTCGGCTACGACCGGGCGGGCCGGCTCGTCCGGTCGGTGAACGGCGCGGGGGAGCACACCGAATACGTCCGCGACGTGCTCGGCAACGTCGTCGAACGCCGCTCCGCGGCCGGCACGACGCGCTTCACCTACGACGCGGTCGGCCGGCTGACGGCCGCGGTCATGGCCGACGTCGAGCTCCGCGTCACCTACGACGGCGAGGGCAACGTCCTCAGCGAGTCGGTCGACGGCCGGACGCTGACGCACACTTACGAGGCCGACGGGACGGTGCGGCGCCGCACGCCGTCCGGAGTGGACAGTGTGTGGACCTTCGACGAGGCCGGGCGGCCCGCGTCGCTCGTCGTCGCCGGGCACACCGTGCGCTTCGGGCACGACGCGGGCGGCCGGGAGGTTTCGCGCGCCGTCGACGGCGGGGTCGCGTTCACGCAGGTCTTCGACGTCGACGACAACCTGGTCGGCCAGTCGGTGCTGGCCGCGGGGGCGCCGCCGCGGCACCGGCGGTTCAGCTACCGGCCGGACGGGCTGCTGACCGGCATCGACGACGACGCGGCCGGGCCGACCCGGCTCGTGCTCGACGCCACCGGGCGGGTGGCCGAGGTGCACGGCGCGACCGGCAGCGAGGCCTACCGCTACGACGCCGCCGGGAACGTGCTGGAGACCAGGGAACCCGGCCCGGTGCCGAGCGCGGGGCCGCGCCGGTACGCGAACAACCGGCTGGTCGCCGCCGGCGCCGTCACCTTCGACCACGACGTCCAGGGCCGGGTGATCGCGCGGAACGAGGGCGGCCGGGTCTGGCGGTACCTCTGGGACGGCCAGGACCGCCTGCTTTCGGTCACGACCCCCGAGGGCGACCAGTGGTGGTACCGGTACGACCCGATCGGCCGCCGGATCGCGAAGCAGCGCGTCGTCACCTCGGCCACCGGTGCCCGCGTCGTCGCCGAGTCCTACGAGTTCACGTGGAGCGGTGCGCTGCTGGTGGAGCAGGTGCACGTGGACGCGGCGCAGACCCGGCACGTCACCGTCTGGGAGTACCACCCCGGCGACGACCGCCCGGTCGTCCAGGTCGAGCGCGCGGCGACGCTGCGGGACCGGTTCTTCGCGATCGTCACCGACCTGGTCGGCAGGCCGACCGAGCTCCTCGACGCGGCGGGAGCGCCGGTCTGGCGCGGGAACGCGGGCCTGTGGGGCCGCGAGACCGGCGCGGCGGCGACCCCGCTCCGGTTCCCCGGCCAGTACGCCGACGCCGAATCGGGGCTGCACTACAACGTCTTCCGCTACTACGACCCGTCGACCGGCCGGTACCTGAGCCAGGACCCGCTCGGGCTCGGCCCCGCCCCCAACCCGGCCGCCTACGTCGACAACCCGCTGGCGGACCGCGACCTGCTCGGCCTCGCCTGCGGCAAGGGCGGCAAGAACAAGACGAACGACCAGCCGGGCGGCGGCGACAACGCCGGCAACATCCCCCGCGGCGGCGGTGGCAAGAAGGGCAAGGGCAAGAACACCGACGACACGCAGGCCAGCAGCTCCGGCGGTGGCGGCAAGACCGACACCCACCCGCTCGGCAAGCACGACGGCACCGAGGTCCAGGTCGACTCCCACCAGGGCAAGCACCAGCAAGGCAACCAGAGCTTCGGCATGAAGTACACGGGCGGCTCGGGGACGAAGTTCCCGGACAGCGTCAACGACAAGTGGCACCAGGACTACTTCTCCAAGGAAGTCGCCAAGTACAGCAACGACCCGGCGTACGCCAAGCACGGCACGGAGGGCAAGAACCCCGGCTCGATCGACCAGAACGTGAACGCGAAGAAGGACGCCCTCGACGCGCACCAGGAGAAGGTCGACGAGCTCGAGGCGGAGCTCCACGCGAAGAAGGCCGCCGTCAAGAACGCTTCGCCGGAGGAGCGGGCGGCGATCATCGACGAAGGCAAGAAGCTCAACCAGGAGTACAAGGAAGCGAAGGCCGACCGGGACAAGGCGCAGTCGGACTACGACAGCGCCAAGGCGGAGCGCGAGAGCTACGACGGCAACCGCAAGTCCGTCCAGTACGACAAGGACGCGAAGGACGACGGCGTCCAGTACGACATGACCTCGTACTGGAAACCGGACGGCAACGGCGGCGGCAACTGGGTCACGACCTACCACTGCAACCCGGCGGTGCCGAAGGGCGGCAACGTGGACAAGGACTGGTGGCAGCCGCACGGGAAGGACATCGCCAAGCAGTACGGGCTGTGAGGCTTCGGTCCGGGGGCTCTCGGCGGTGAGTTCACCCGGTGCGGCGGCTGCGGCACCGGGTGAACTCGCTGAGGATGCCGGCGTGCCTTGGCCTGTTGCGGCGCGTGTGGCGTCATCGAGGCTGGTTCGCGTGGTAGCGGCGCCGTGATCTGCCGGCCATCACGGCCACTCACGCGCGGCGGTGACCGTCTTGCGCTGCGGGCTTCCGCGGGTTTGGCCCACTACGCAGGCCCGAGATGTCCTCGTTTGGAGCCAGTTGGCCCAGGCGTCGCGTTCGCCGTGGTCGACTGGCCGGTCGCGACCCGGGTCGCCTCGCCGACCGTTGTTGAAGTCCGAGTCCGGCCGGACGCCGTGCAGGTCCGGGCCCTGGCTCATCCCGAACCGGGCGGCCCCGATGTCTCCACTGTGGACGGCACGGTGGCACTGGGGCCCATCGGCGCCAGGATGCCTCAGCGGGCTCATCGCTGGGCCGTTGGAGTGCCGGTACTCGTTGCGCCGTCAGGGATTTCTCAAGCCCCGCGTCGAACAGGTGAGCGACTGCGCGACCTGTGTCCTCTATGGACTTTGACCGGCCAGTGGTGACGTATTCGCAGGTCAGGCCGATATCCTTGCTGCGCGTGTGTGTCCAGGCGGGACTCGGCGAGCGTACCGTTCTCGCTGTTTTCCAGACGACGCAAGAGAGTTCCTCACCGCCCTCGTTTGGTTTTTGGGGCGACTTGGTAATACTCTGTGTGATGTCGGCCGTGATGGGCCGTGACGAGTTCCACTATGGAGGACTGGAATGACGAACAAGGCCCAGCTGATCGAGGCGCTGTCGGAGCGTCTGGGCGATGACAAGAAGGTGGCTGCTCAGGCCGTGGACGGTCTGGTGGACATCATCATCCGGACGGTCAACAAGGGCGAGAAGGTCAACATCACCGGCTTCGGTGTCTTCGAGAAGCGCGCCCGCGCCGCTCGGACCGCGCGCAACCCGCGCACCGGTGAGGCCGTGAAGGTGAAGAAGACCAACGTGCCCGCCTTCCGCGCCGGCACGACGTTCAAGGAGGTCATCGGCGGCACCAAGAAGCTGCCGAAGGCCACCCCGGTCAAGCGCGCCACCGCGACCCGCGCGACGGCCACGAAGACCGCCGCCGCGGCCGCGCCGGCCAAGGCGACCACGACCCGCACGACCCGTGCCGCGGCC
>NZ_JAAGNB010001717.1:0-17437 GCF_010550475.1 Amycolatopsis sp. SID8362 | reverse complement strand
GCGGGTCACGGCTCGCGCCCGAACGCCGAGAACGCCGTCACCCGGCTGGTGGGTGCGCTGCACCGGATCGCGGCCCACGAGTGGCCGGTGTCGCTGACGCCGGCGGTGCGGGCGTTCCTGGAGCGGACCGGCGCGGCGCTGGGCGTCCCGGTGGACCTGTCCTCTTCGGACGGTGTGGACGCGACGGTGGCCGCGCTGGGCCCGGCGGGCTCGCTGGTGGTCCCGACGGTCCGCAACAGCACGACCCCGACGATGCTCGACGCCGGCTACAAGGTGAACGTGATCCCCTCGACGGCGACCGCGCAGGTCGACGTCCGGGTGCTGCCGGGCACCGAGGAGTCGTTGTTCGCGGCGCTGGACGAGCTGCTCGGCGAAGGGGTGACGCGGGAGTTCGTCGCGCACCAGCCGCCGGTGCAGGCGCCGGTGGACTCGCCGTGGTTCACCGCGATGGCCGACGCGCTGCGGGCGGAGGACCCCGAGGCCGTGGTGGTGCCGTACTGCCTGGGCGGCGGGACGGATGCGAAGGCGTTCGCGCAGCTGGGCATCGACAACTACGGGTTCGCGCCGCTGTGGCTGCCGAAGGGCTTCCCGTACCGGGCGATGGCGCACGGGGTGGACGAGCGGGTCCCGGTCGAGGGGCTGCACTTCGGGACCCGCGTGCTGTCCCGGTTCCTGGCTACCGCGTGAACTCCGGGCCGGTCCTGGGATACCCGGCGCGGTCCGGTCAAGCGCCGGGCACTGCGCCCCAAGGTGGCCTTCGGTGCGTCTGACGCAACGAAGGGCCCCTTGGGTGCGTCAGACGCAACCAAGGTGGCCTTCGTTGCGTGGTTACCGCGTGAACTCCGCCCAGTAGCGGGCGCCGTCGCGGATGGTTTCCAGGCCGATCAGGTGGACGCCGTCCTGGGCGGCCGACTCGACCTCGGCGCGGCTGAACGGCCACGGCGGGGAGACCCAGGTGGTCATGTCCATGTTCTCCTCGGCGACCTCGCACACCAGCAGCGTGCCGCCCGGGGCGAGGAAGCCGGCCAGTGACGTCAGCGCCGCCGGGCGGTAGTCGCGGGGCATCGCCTGGATGTTCATGATCTCCACGACCAGGTCGAACGCGTGCCGCCACTCCCCCGGCGGGTGCAGCAGGTCGGCGACGACGTAGTCCACCGCGGAGTCCGGAAAACGCGCCTGTGCGGCCTTGACCGCGGTCGGGGCGACGTCGAACCCGGTCACCGCCCAGCCCTGCGCGGCCAGGAGCTCGGAGTCGTCGCCGAGGGCGCTGCCGACGACGAGCGCGCGGCGGCCCTCGCCGGGCTGGATCCACTCGGCCAGGTCGGCGTTCGGGGTGCCACGGGTCCACGGGACGACCGCTTCGCCGCGCTCGGCGGCGGTGTAGAGCTGGTCGAACCAGCCGGTCGGATTGCCTTCGGCGAGGGACGCCCGGGAGAGCACCCGGTCGGCGGGGTCGGTCATGGCCGTGACCCTACCGATCACGCCGGTCCGCCGGGAGTGGTTTACCGAGCCCTTGCCTGCCGGGTTGTCCACTTCTGGTCAGGTTTGTCGGCCGGTCTTGACATCGATGTCACCCGCGCGTTTGTCTTCCTGGGCGCCGCCGGTCCCCGCCTGCGCGGCGCCTGATGAACCCGCCCTCCAGCACTGGGAGCAATGATGCCCCGAAGCGCCAGACCACCGGTCGCTTTCCTGGTGACCGCCGCCGTGGTCGCCGCCGGCCTGGTCGCCGTCCCCGCGGCCTCGTCGGCCGCCGACGAAGCTCTGCCCGCCGACTTCTCCTCCTCCTTCGAGGCCGGTGACGTCCAGCCGACCTGGACCGACACCGTGGACACCGACGCCGACGGCAAGCCCCGCGCGTCCGGGATCAACGGCGCGAACGGCACCGCGATCCCCGGCGACATCCGCGGCAAGGTCACCGAAAGCAGCGCCAGCAGCGAGAACACCAGCGGCGGCGAGGTCGTGTCGAACCTCTTCGACGGGACCACCGACACCAAGTGGCTGTCCTGGGACCCGACCGCGTGGGCCCAGGTCACGCTGTCGGAGCCGACGTCGATCACGCACTACGCGCTGTCCTCGGCCAACGACTTCGACAACCGCGACCCCAAGGACTGGACGCTGCAGGGCTCGAACGACGCCCTCACCTGGACCGACGTCGACAAGCAGGCCGACCAGGCGTTCACCGCCCGGTTCCAGCAGAAGGACTACCGGCTCGCCACCCCGACCGCGAAGTACAAGTTCTTCCGGCTCAACGTCACCCGCAACAACGGCGGCCCGATCCTGCAGCTCTCGGAGCTGCTGCTGGCCAACGACGACCCGGCCCCGCCGCCGCTGCCGAACATGCGCAGCTTCACCGACTCCGGCCCGACCAGCGGGTACACGAACAAGAACCGCGTCGGCTTCACCGGGCTCAAGGCGTTCCGCTACTCCGGCAGCCAGACCGCCGAGGGCCACGGCTGGTCCTACAACAAGGTCTTCGACGTCGACGTCCCCGTCGTCGCCTCCACCGAGCTGTCCTACAAGGTGCAGCCGCAGTTCATCACCGGTGACCTGAAGTACCAGAGCACGAACGTCGCGATCGACCTCGTGTTCACCGACGGCACCCGGCTGCGCGACCTCGGCGCGACCGACCAGTACGGCTTCCCGCTGACGCCGGAGGGCCAGGGCAGGAGCAAGGTCCTCTACACCAACCAGTGGAACCTGGTGCGCTCGGCGATCGGCACGGTCGCCAAGGGCAAGACGATCGACCGGATCCTGGTCGGCTTCGACAACCCCGACGGCCCCGGCTCGCTGCAGGGCTGGCTCGACGACGTCAAGATCTCGGCGACGCCGACCCCGCCGGCCAGCACCCGCCCGACCGACAACGTGCTGACCACGCGCGGCACGATGGCCAACGGCACCTTCTCCCGCGGCAACAACTTCCCCGCCACCGCGGTGCCGCACGGCTTCAACTTCTGGACCCCGGTGACCGACGCCGGGTCGGCCAGCTGGCTGTACAACTACAGCACCCAGAACAACGCCGACAACCTGCCGGCGCTGCAGGCGTTCAGCGTCAGCCACGAGCCGAGCCCGTGGATGGGTGACCGGCAGAGCTTCCAGGTGATGCCGTCCGCGGCCGCCGGCGTGCCCGACGCCAACCGCGACAAGCGCGCGCTGGCGTTCAAGCACAGCGACGAAACCGCGCGGGCGCACTACTACGGCGTGCAGTTCCAGAACGGGATCAAGACCGAGATCGCCCCGACCGACCACGCGGCGGTCATGCGGTTCGGCTTCCCGGGCACGGACTCCAGCCTGATCTTCGACAACGTCAACAACTCCGGCGGGCTGACGCTCGACCCGGCGACGGGCACGCTGTCCGGGTTCACCGACGCCAAGAGCGGCCTCTCGGCGGGGGCGGGGCGGATGTTCGTCTACGCCACCTTCGACAAGCCGGTCACCGCGGGCGGCAAGCTCACCGGGCAGGGCCGCGACAACGTCACCGGCTACCTGCGCTTCGACGCCGGCGCCGACAAGACGGTGACCATGCGGATCGCGACGTCGCTGATCAGCGTGGAGCAGGCCAAGAAGAACCTGGCCCAGGAGATCGCCCCGAACGCGACCTTCGACTCCGTCCGCGACGCCGCGCAGCGCACGTGGGACGACCAGCTGAAGGTGATCGAGGTCGAGGGCGCGTCGAAGGACCAGATCACGACGCTCTACTCGAACCTGTACCGGCTGTTCCTGTACCCGAACTCGGCGTTCGAGAACACCGGCACGACCGAGAAGCCGGCCTACAAGTACGCGAGCTTCGTCTCGCCGAAGGCCGGGGCGGACACCCCGACGCAGACCGGGTCGAAGATCGTCGACGGCCAGACCTACGTCAACAACGGCTTCTGGGACACCTACCGCACCACCTGGCCGGCGTACTCGCTGCTCACGCCGGACATGGCCGGGAAGATGGTCGACGGGTTCGTGCAGCAGTACCGCGACGGCGGCTGGATCTCCCGCTGGTCCTCCCCGGGCTACGCGGACCTGATGACCGGCACCAGCGCCGATGTGGCGTTCGCCGACGCCTACCTCAAGGGCGTGCGCAACTTCGACGTCAAGTCGTTCTACGACGCGGCGCTGAAGGACGCGACGGTGACCCCGCCGAACAACGCGGTCGGCCGCAAGGGCGTCGACGAGGGCATGTTCCTCGGCTACGCGCCCAACACCGCCGACCACGGGTTCTCGTGGTCGATCGAGGGCTACGTCAACGACTTCGGCATCGCGAACCTGTCGAAGAAGCTCTACGACGAAGCCCCGGCGAGCGACCCGCGCAAGCAGGAGTACCTGTCGAACTACGAGTACTTCACCAGCCGCGCGCAGCAGTACGTGAACCTGTTCGACCCGAGTGTCGGCTTCTTCCAGGGCCGGGACGCGGCGGGCAAGTTCAGCCGGTCGCCGCAGGACTACGACCCGCGGGTGTGGGGCATCGACTACACCGAGACCGACGGCTGGGGCATGGCGTTCTCCGTGCCCCAGGACGGTCAGGGCCTGGCGAACCTCTACGGCGGCAAGGCCGGTCTGGCGAAGAAGCTGGACGCGTTCTTCGCCGACCAGGAGACCGCCAACTTCCCGGGTTCCTACGGTGGCGTGATCCACGAGATGCGGGAGGCCCGCGACGTCCGGATGGGCCAGCTGGGTCACTCGAACCAGGCCTCGCACCACACGCTCTACATGTACGACTACGCGGGCCAGCCGTCGAAGACGCAGGAGAAGGTCCGCGAAGCGCTCTCGCGGCTCTACACCGGCAGCGAGATCGGCCAGGGCTACGCGGGTGACGAGGACAACGGCGAGCAGTCGGCGTGGTGGACGTTCAGCGCGCTGGGCTTCTACCCGCTGCAGATGGGCAGCCCGAACTACGCGATCGGGTCGCCGCTGTTCAAGAAGGCGACGATCCACCTGGCCGGCGGCAAGGACCTGGTGATCAACGCGCCGAAGAACAGCGCGAAGAACGTCTACGTCCAGGGTGTGAAGGTCAACGGCAAGGCGTACTCCTCGACGTCGCTGCCGCAGGACGTGATCGCTCGCGGCGGGGTCATCGACTTCGACATGGGCCCGAACCCGTCGTCGTGGGGCACCGGCCCGAACGACGCGCCGAAGTCGATCACCCAGGGCGACGCCGTCCCGGCGCCGCTGCACGACGAGACCGGCCCCGGCAGGGGCACGCTGTCCACTTCGGACGGCTCGGACGCGGCGGCGCTGGTGGACAACACCTCGCGCACCCAGGCCGCGGTCACCGGCGCCGTGCAGTACCAGCTCAACAACACCGACGAGGCCGTCACGAACTACACGCTGACGTCCCAGACCGGTGCGGGCGACCCGAAGAGCTGGACGCTGAAGGGCTCCTACGACGGCAAGACGTGGGCGGTGGCCGACCAGCAGACCAACCAGTCGTTCAGCTGGCGGCAGCAGACCCGCGCGTTCAAGGTCGCCAACCCGGCGCACTACGCCTACTACAAGCTCGAAGTGACCGCGACCAGCACCGGCGCCCCGGCGCAGCTGGCCGAGTTCGAGCTGCTGGGCAAGCCGGACGCGGCGTGCACCCGCACCGTGACGGGTACTTCGGGACCGCTGTCGGTCACTTCGGGCACGGTGTGCCTGCAGGACGCGACGGTCTCCGGCCCGGTGACGGTGTCCGGCGGCGCCTCCCTGATCGTCCGCGGCGGCCGGATCGACGGCCCGCTGTCGGCGACCGGCGCCGGCCAGATCGTGCTGAACCGCACGAAGATCGGCGGCCCGGTGGCGATCACCGGCACGACCGGGACGGTGTCGATCGAGCTGACCGACATCGCCGGCCCGGTCGCGCTGACCGCCAACCACGGCCCGGTGCTGACGTCGAGCACGGTCGGCGGCCCGCTGGCGTGCTCGTCGAACTCGCCGGTGCCGACGGACTACGACCTGCCGAACACCGTCCGCGGCCCGGCCGCGGATCAGTGCGCGAAGATCTAGCCCGGTAAAAGCTGTGAAGGCCACCTCTAGAGTTCCTGGAGGTGGCCTTCACAGCGTTCGCGGTGGGGCCGGCGCCGACAGAATGATTGCCCGGAGGCCGACGTTCGACGGTGACGTCCTGACCGCGAGCGTGTACATCCTCGACCTGCCGGATCCCCACAGCGGCCCGTCCGTTCGACGAGCCCGTTACCAGGTCGGGGCGTACCGGGACGTGCTGCTGCGCCAGCGGCGCAACGCTCTGGGCCGGACCATGTGGCAGTTTCCCGGTGGGCGCCTCGGCGCCGGGGAGCCCGCCCCGGCGGAGCGGGACGACCTGATCGCCTTCGGGCCGCTGCTGTCCGACGACGGCGGCACCGGCCTCGGCACCGCCGCGCTGGTCCGCGCTCCGGACCCGGCCGCCGCACGGGCCGTTCTCACCGGCGAGGAGTACGCCACCGTCGAAGTCCGCGCCTGGCGGCCCGGCGGGCGGCCCGGCTGAGCGCGGCTGCGCCGTTCGGCGGATACGGTGTCCCCATGCCCGACGCCGTGTTCTTCTCCTCCTTCGAAAGCGGTGACCCGCAGCCCGCGGATCCCGCGCTGGTCGTGGACAGCGGGCCGGACCGCTCCCCCACGGCCAAGACCGGCGTCGGCTTCACCGGGGCGCGTGCCCTGCGCTACAGCGCCCGCCCGCGCGCGGTCCTGTTCGAGCTCGACGTCCCGGTCACCGGGCGCACCGAGCTGTCCTATGTGGTCTTCCCGGCCGCCGACGGCGAGATCCCGGCCTACCACGCGACCCGGGTCAGCCTCGACGTCGAGTTCGCCGACGGCACCACAGCCGGGTTCGAGCCGGTGGACGACAAGACGCTCTGGGTGGACCAGTGGAACCCGGTGCGCCGCCCGCTGGGTGCGTTCGCCGGACGCCGGATCAGCCGGATCGTCCTGCGCACCGACGCCCCGAGCGACATCACGGGATGGATCGACGACGTCCGCGTCGCCGAGCGCGCCAAGCCGCCGCGGGACCCGGTCGACTACGTCCGCACCACCCGCGGCACGCACTCCAGTGGCGACTTCTCCCGCGGCAACAACTTCCCGGCCACCGCGGTGCCGCACGGCTTCAACTTCTGGACCCCGGTCACCGACGCCGGCGTCACCAACTGGATCTACTCCTACCACCGCCACAACGACGAGCAGAACCGTCCCGCGCTGCAGGCCATCGCGCTGAGCCACCAGCCGAGCCCGTGGATGGGCGACCGCCACACCTTCCACCTCATGCCCGGCACCGGCCCGGTCGAGCCGAACCGGCGCAAGCGGGCGCTGGCCTTCTCCCACGCCGACGAAACCGACTCACCGCACCACTACGGTGTCCGGTTCGCCAACGGGATGACCGCCGACCTGGCCCCGACGTCGCACGCGGCGATCATCCGGTGCACGTTCCCCGACAAGCACGGCTGGCTGCTGTTCGACAACGTCCGCAACCGCGGCCGGCTGCGGATCAACGCCGACACCGGCGTGATCAGCGGGTACACCCGGGTCCGCAGCCGGCTGTCCGCCGGGGCGCGCCGGATGTTCGTCTACGGCGTCACCGACGCGCCGGCGACCCGGGGCGCGAAGGTCCGGTGGCCGCCGTGGCGGCGCGTGTCGGGGTACTTCGAGTTCGACGGCCCCGACGTCACGCTGCGGATCGCGACGTCGCTGATCAGCCTCGCCCAGGCCAAGCGCAACCTCGAGCTGGAGATCCCGGAGGGGACGACGTTCGAGCAGGTGAAGGCGCAGGCCAGACGGCTGTGGCAGGAGCAGCTCGGCCGCGTCGAGGTCGAGGGCGCGACCGAGGACCAGGCCACGACGCTGTACTCCAACCTCTACCGGCTGTTCCTGTACCCGAACGTCGCGCACGAGAACACGCCGAACGGGATCCGCCACGCGAGCCCGGTCGTGCGGCGGTGCTGGCCGAGCACCCGCCGCCGCACCGGCGCGAAGGTCGTCGACGGCGAGCTGTACGTCAACAACGGCTTCTGGGACACCTACCGCACGACCTGGCCGGCGTACGCGCTGCTCACCCCGGAGCACTGCGGCCGGCTGGTCGACGGGTTCGTGCAGCAGTACCGCGAAGGCGGCTGGATCTCCCGCTGGTCCTCGCCCGGCTACGCCGACCTGATGACCGGGACCAGCTCCGACGTCGCGTTCGCCGACGCCTACCTCAAGGGCGTCCGCGACTTCGACGTCGAAGCCGCCTACGACGCCGGGCTGAAGAACGCGACCGTCACCCCGCCGCACCGGGCGGTCGGCCGCAAGGGCCTCGAGGAGTCGATCTTCCTGGGCTGGACCCCGGTGTCGGTCCACGAAGGACTGTCGTGGGCGCTCGAAGGCTGCATCAACGACTTCGGCCTCGCCAACCTCTCCGACGCACTTTCACGTGAAAGTGACGGGGAGCGGGCCCGCCGGTACGCCGACTACGCGGCCTACTTCCGCGAACGCGCGAAGCACTACGTCCACCACTTCGACCCCGAGATCGGGTTCTTCCAGGGCCGCCACCGCGACGGCCGCCGCAAGTTCGCCCCGGCCGGCTACGACCCGGCGGCCTGGGGCGGCGACTTCGTCGAAACCAACGCCTGGAACACCGCCTTCACCGCACCCCACGACGGCCCCGGCCTCGCCGCCCTCCACGGCGGCAACGCCGGCCTCGAAGCCAAGCTGGACACCTTCTTCGCCACCCCCGAGACCGGACGGCGGCCCGGCGCGTACGGCGGCCTGATCCACGAGATGACCGAAGCCCGCGACGTCCGCATGGGCCAGTACGGCCACTCCAACCAGCCCTCGCACCACATCCCCTACGTCTACAACCTCGCCGGCGCGCCCGCTAAAACCCAGCGCACCGTCCGGGAAGTGCTGCGGCGGCTCTACCTCGGCAGCGCGATCGGCCAGGGCTACCCCGGCGACGAGGACAACGGCGAGATGTCCGCGTGGTACGTCTTCAGCGCACTCGGCTTCTACCCGCTGCAGATGGGCAGCCCCCGCTACGCCATCGGCTCGCCCCTCTTCGAAAAGGCGACCGTCCACCTGGGCGAGGGCAGGAAACTCGTCGTCCGCGCACCCGGCAACACCGACGAGACCGTCTACGTCCGCGGGCTCACGGTGAACGGCGAACCGCACGAAGACACCTCGATCGCCCACGCCACCCTCGCCGGCGGCGCCGAGCTGGTCTTCGAGCTCACCACCGAACCCACCGGCTGGGGCACCCCGCCACCGCCCGCCGAACAACCGGCCCCGATCACCGACCTCACCGGCACCGCGACGAGCGCCGAAGCCAAGGACGTCGGCGCGCTGTTCGACGACACCACCCGCACCCAGGTCACCTTCCGCGGTGCCACGCCGTCGATCGAGTTCACCGTCACCGGCGAGCCCCGCCCGGTCACGATGTACACGCTCACCTCCGGCGCCCGCCGCGGCGACCCCAGCGCGTGGGTCTTGGAAGGCTCCGACGACGGGACCGAGTGGACCACCCTCGACGAACGCTCCGGCGAACTGTTCCGGTGGCGGCGCCAGACCCGGCCGTTCGCCCTCGCCACCCCCGCCGCGCACGCCCGCTACCGGCTGCGGATCACCGCCACCCGCGGCCGCCGCACCACCCTCGCCCAGTGGGAGCTGCTCGCCCGATGAACCGGTACCGCCTCGCCGCCCTCGACCGGCTCGCGGCGGCCGACCCCGGCCTGGTCCGGCTGCGGCTGGCCGGCTCCGCCGTGCTCGGCATCGTCCTGGCCGTGGGCGCGCTGCTGCCCGCGCACCTGCCGCTGACCGTGATGCTCGTCGGCGCCATCGCCGCCATGATGACCGCGTTCACCGTCAACGACGCCACCCCGGGCGCCCAGGGCGTGACGCTCGTCCTGGCGTTCCTCACCGGCGCCGCGTCGATCACCACCGCCAGTCTCGGCTCGACGCTGCCGCCGCTGGACAGCGTCGTGTTCGTCCTGCTGATCTTCGTCGCCGTCTACGCCCAGCGCTTCGGCCCCCGCGGCACCGCGCTCGGGTCGATCGCGTTCTTCCTCTTCTTCTTCCCGATGTTCCTGCAGGCCCACCTCAAGCAGGTGCCGCAGCTGCTGCTGGCCCTCGCGGTGGGGGTGCTCGCCAACGCCGTCGTCCGGTTCGTGCTGCTGCGGCACAACGCCGAAGCCGAGTTCATGCGGGTCCGCCGGGCCTTCCGCGCCCGGCTCGCCGCCGTCGTCCGCGCCACCGAGGCGTACCTGGCCGTGGGCGGCAGCGACCGCACCCGCAAGCAGCTGCGCACCGCGCTCGCCCGGCTCCACGAATGCGTCCTGCTCATCGAAGACGCCGCCCCCGACGTCGTCGACGCCCGCGCCGCCGACCGCCTCCGCCGCCGCGCCATCGAAGTGGAACTCGCCGTGCAGTGGCTGGCCAGCACCGTGCAGCGCACCTGCTCCGACGAACTCGGCCCGGACGTCCGCGACGACCTCATCGCCCGGCTCGCCCGCTTCCGCGCCCTGATGGAACGCGACCCGCGCGAGCTCCCGCTGATCAGCCAGACCGGTGAATACAGCCGCATGCTCGTCGAAGGCAGCCGCATCGACGAACACGCCGCCCCCGGCGACGGCGTCCGCAAGGCACTGGCCGAACTCGCGCTCGCCGACGACCGCGCCCAGCGCGCCGCCATACCCGAATCCACTGTGGACCCGCCCGAGGACGAGGCCGACGAGCCCGAGCCCCGGTTCGCCTACGACAACCGCACCCGCAGCGCCATCCAGGCCGTCGTCGGCGGCGGGCTCGCCGTGCTCGGCGGGGAACTGGTGTCCCACCAGCGCTGGTACTGGGCCGTGCTCACCGTCTTCGTCGTGTTCATCGGCGCCTCCAGCGCCGGCGCCACCTTCGTCAAGGGCGTCCGCCGCCTCGGCGGCACCCTCATCGGCATCGTCGGCGGGGTCCTGCTCGCGCTGCTGGTCGGCGGCAACACCCCGGCCACCCTCGCGCTGATCCTCGTCTGCGTGTTCGGCATGGTCTACACCGCACGCGTCTCGCAGGTGGTGATGGCGTTCTTCATCACCAGCATGCTCGGCCTGCTCTACAGCCTGCTCGGCACGTTCAGCCTCGCCGTGCTCTGGATCCGCGTCGCCGAAACCGCCGTCGGCGCGGCCGCGGGCATCCTCGCCGCGGTCGTCATCGTCCCGGTCCGCACCCGCTCGGTCATGCTCGACGACATCGCCGAGGTCCTCGACGAGCTCGAGGAGTTCCTCGAGCACACCCGCGGCCTCCTCGCCGGCGAGGAGAACGTCAACATCATCGAGCTCTCCCGCGACCTCGACCGCTCCGTCGAGGTCGTCCGGACCACCATCGAACCGCTGACCCACCCGGTCAACCTGCGCAGCGCCCGCCGCGACTACGGCTGGCACGTCCTGACCACCCTCGAAACCATCGCCTTCCGCGCCCGCCACGTCGCCGCCCGCGCCCAGCCCGGCATGCTCGCCGGCACCGACACCGACCGGCTCCGCCAGTTCACCGGCCGGCTGCTGACCAACATCGACGTCCTCCGCGAAGCGCTCGACGCGCCGGGTGGCCCCACACCCGGCACGCTCGTGCGCGACGACGGCACCCCGGTCTCCGACCGCGTCGAGCAGGCCGAAACCCGCGCCGTCCTGTCCAGCCTCAGCCACCTCGACGAAGCCCTGGTCTCCCTCGGCCGCGTCTTCGGCCTCCAGGCCACCGACCCCCGGGCCCCGGCGAAGTAGCGAACCGGCCGGGGCGGCGCGGTTCCTGGCCGCGCCGCCCCTCTCCACCTTCTCCGCCTCACCCGGAGCCGGAGCCGATCAGGGGCAGGCCAGCCACGCGAAGTGGTACACCGTGGTGATGCTGCCGTCGGTCGAGTCCATCGTGACGTAGCTCGTCGTCTTCTTCGGATCCGACGTCCCGGCCGCCGCACGCAGTTCCGTGTTGATGTTCAAATTGCGTTCCTCGCCGCACGGCTTGAACACGATGGCACCGACCTCCGTCGAATCGGTGAAATGCCAGTCGTCCTCGAACGGCCCCGCCAGCGGGTGCTGCACGTACGCCGTCGGGGAATTCCCCTGGAAATAGTAGTTCGCTCTTTCCAGACCGGTCGCGCCCCGTTCCAGGTGGGCGAATCCGCGGTAGTCGGCCTGCGCGATTCCGTAGGTGAAGCCCTGTGGCACGTGCACCCGCAGGCCGATCTGGCAGTTCTTCCTGGCGTCCAGCGGGCCGGCCCCGACGCCGACCAAGGCCGTGTAGGCGCTGTAGGTCACCGTGAACGCCGTGTTGTCCTGCGAAACCGCCACCGCGGACGTGTTCGGCGGACAACCCGTGCCGATCGCGTTCACGACGTCGATGACGATTTTGTCGGGCGGCGGAGGAGTGTTCCACGAATGCGGGGAGACCACAGAGGACAGCGCCATTACGGCAGCAACGACCGCAGACAGCATCGAAATCCTTCCCAATACATTCACATTGGGTACGGGGGCGCCGACCATGGTAGCGAAAGGATCATGGAAGCAAACGCCACTGAACGGAGCAACACGCCGTAGCCGTCCCGCCACGCGGTATACCGATAATTTCGAACCCGCATTTCGCGAAAACGAAAGAATACGGGGGAAAACGATTTCGCACCCCCGGACCGCCGCCCGCCGCGGGTGATCACCCACGCGACGTCCGGGCTTGATCGTTTCACCCCGCCAGCAGCGCCCCGGCCCGCCCCAGCGTCCCGACCGACGACGGCGACCACGGACCCGCCGTGATCACCACCGCGTGCTCGATCCCCCACGCGGCGAACTCCGCGCACCGCGCCGCGAACGCCTCCGCCGACTCTCCCGGCGCGAGCCGGGTGCTGATCGTCTTCTCGATCTCCCCGTACGGCCGGCCCACCGCCTCGCAGTGCCGCGCGAGGACGTCCAGCTTGTGCCGCACGGTCTTGCCGCCGTCCGGGATGTCGAACACGTTGCAGGCATCGGCGTACCGCGCCACGAGCCGCAGCGTCTTCCGCTCACCCGCCCCGCCGATCAGCAGCCGCGGCCGCCGCACCGGACGCGGGTTCCCGATCGGACGGTCCAGCCGCAGGTGGGTGCCCTCGAACGGCGAGGAGTCACCGTCCCACATCCGCCGCGCCAGCCGCAGCGTCTCCTCCAGCACCTCGAACCGCTCGGCCACCGGCGGGAAGGGCAAGCCCATCGCCCGCGCCTCACCTTCGTGGTGCCCGGTACCGACCCCGAACCGCGCCCGCCCGCCGGAGAGCACGTCCAGCGTCGTGACCGCCTTGATCAGCAGCGACGCCGGCCGGAACGTCACCGCCGACACCATCGTCCCCAGCCCGATCCGCCGCGTCCGGGCGGCGAGGAACCCCAGCGTCGTGTACGCCTCGAGCATCGCCGAATCCGGCGTGCTGTTCGGGTCGGCCTGCAGCAGGTGATCGGGCACCCACAACGTGTCCAGCCCCGCATCCTCGGCCGCGACCGCGACGGCCGCCAGCTCTTCGGTCAGCTTGTCCGGCCACGAGAAGTCCGTGACCCCGATGCTCAGCCGCACGGCTACCCCCTCGTCAGCAGTTCCAGGTTGTGCCCGTCGGGGTCCTCGAAGTAGACCCCGCGGCCGCCGTTCATCGAGTTGAGCTCACCGGCCCGCTCGTGGAACGGGTCCGCCCAGTACGTGATCCCGGCCCGCTCGATCCGCGCCAGCGCGGCGTCGAAGTCGTCGTCGCCGACCAGGAACGCGTAGTGCTGGCTCGTCACCCGGTCGACCCGCAGGTAGTCCAGCGTGACCCCGTTCGCCAGCGCGACCGGCACGAACGGCCCGGTCACCGGCCCCACCTCCAGGCCGAGGATCCCGGCCAGGAACTCCGCCGACTTCTCCCGGTCCGTGACACACACGATCGTGTGATTCAGCTCGACGCTCATCGCCGCTCTCCCGCCAGTGCGAACGGCGGCGGCCCGCCGATCGGGCTCAGGTGGATGCCGGCCAGCCGCCAGCGGTCGTCCTCGCGGACCAGGACGTGCGTGGCGCGGAACCGGCCGTTCACCGGGTTGCCCCGGTGCTTCGCGACCTGCTCGTGCACGCCGATCGCGATCGCGGTCGTGCCGAAGTCGCGGACCTCCACCTCGTCCCACGCCAGCTTCTCGGTCACCAGGTCACCGCCGCCGTAGCGGGCCAGCCACTGGTCGCGGTCCAGGACGAAACCCAGCGGGCCGACCAGCCGGAACCCGTCGGCGGCCAGACCGGCCAGCACTGCGGTGTCACCCCGCTCCTCCGCCGCCGCCCACACGCGGCCGAACTCGCGGACCTGCTCTTCGGTGCTCATCGCGTTCCCCTTCCGGTTCGATGAGCTCAACGTTAGAAGTCGAACGATTAGATGTCAAACGGTTAGACATCTGCGGTAAGGTCCTGCCCGTGCCACCACCCACCACCGCCCCCATCGGCGTCGTCCTCGCCCGCACCGCCAAAACCGCAGGCCGCGCCTTCGACCAGGCCCTCGCCACCGCCGGCGGCTCCCAACCCGTCTGGCAGATCCTCATCTCCCTCAAAACCCACCCCGTCGCCAACCAACGCGAACTCGCCGACGCCGTCGGCATCCAAGGCGCCACCCTCACCCACCACCTCAACGGCATGGAAACCGCCGGCCTCGTCACCCGCCGCCGCGACCCCGAAAACCGCCGCGTCCACCTCGTCGAACTCACCGAACACGGCGAACAGCTCTTCCACCGCCTCGCCACCGCCGCCATCGCCCACGACCAACGCATGCGAAAAGGCCTCACCGACAGCGAGATCGCCCAGCTCGCCGACCTCCTCCACCGACTGGCGGCCAACGTCACCGACACCTGAAAAGCGAGCTGTGACAAACCGGGGCTCCGCACCGGGCCGGGGGCTTCGCCACCCGGACCCCTGAAAAGCGATCCGCGCAACAGTGACTGGACGCACCCGACCAGCAACGCCCAGGAGGGATAGGCTCCACACCACTAGCCAAAGTCGTCTCAAGCTGGAGTACCGCAATGACCCAAGCCCCTGTCAACGTGACCGTCACCGGCGCCGCCGGCCAGATCGGCTACGCGCTGCTCTTCCGCATCGCTTCCGGTCAGCTCCTCGGCCAGGACGTCCCGGTGAAGCTGCGGCTCCTCGAGATCCCGCAGGCGGTCAAGGCGGCCGAGGGCACCGCCATGGAGCTCGACGACGGCGCCTTCCCGCTCCTGGCCGGCATCGACATCTTCGACGACCCCAAGCAGGCCTTCGAAGGCACCAACATCGCCCTCCTCGTCGGCGCCCGCCCCCGCAGCAAGGGCATGGAGCGCGGCGACCTCCTCGAAGCCAACGGCGGCATCTTCAAGCCCCAGGGCGAAGCCATCAACGCCGGCGCCGCCGACGACATCAAGGTCCTCGTCGTCGGCAACCCCGCCAACACCAACGCCCTCATCGCCCAGTCGCACGCCCCCGACGTACCCGCCGACCGCTTCACCGCGATGACCCGCCTCGACCACAACCGCGCCCTCGCCCAGCTCTCGAAGAAGCTCGGCGTCCCCGTCACCGAGCTCAAGAAGCTCGCCATCTGGGGCAACCACTCCGCCACCCAGTACCCCTCGGTCCAGCACGCCGAGGTCGGCGGCAAGGCCGTCGAGGTCGACCAGGCCTGGCTCGAGAGCGACTTCATCCCCACCGTCGCCAAGCGCGGCGCCGCCATCATCGAAGCCCGCGGCCTCTCCTCCGCCGCCTCGGCCGCCTCCGCCGCCATCGACCACGTCTACACCTGGGTCAACGGCACCCCGGCCGGCGACTGGACCTCCGCCGGCGTCGTCTCCGACGGCTCCTACGGCGTCGCCGAAGGCATCATCTCGTCCTTCCCCGTCACCGCCAAGGACGGCAAGTACGAGATCGTCCAGGGCCTCGAGATCGACGACTTCTCCCGCGCCCGCATCGACGCCTCCGTCGCCGAGCTCGTCGAAGAGCGCGACACCGTCAAGAAGCTCGGCCTCATCTGAGCCCACACCGCGTAAAAGGGGCCGCCGTCCGGTGTGGACGGCGGCCCCTTTTCGCGTCCGGCGAACACCGCACGCCCACAGCGAAACCCGCCCCGCCCCACGGATCTCCGGCCCTACCGTCGGCCCATGACCCTTCTCGCCCTACCCGACATGCACACCCCGACCCAGAGCCCCGACGAATCGGTCTACCAGCAACTCCTGCGCGACCGCATCGTCTTCCTCGGCTCCGAAGTCACCGACGAGGTCGCCAACCGCATCGTCGCCCAGCTCCTCCTCCTCGCCGCCGACGACCCCGACAAGGACATCACCTTCTACATCAACTCACCCGGCGGCTCCGTCACCGCAGGCATGGCCATCTACGACACCATGCAGCTCGTCAAACCCGACGTCTCCACCTGGGGCCTCGGCTTCGTCGCCTCCATGGGCCAGTTCCTGCTCACCTCCGGCACCCCCGGCAAGCGCTACCTCCTCCCCAACACCCGCATCGTCATGCACCAGCCCTCAGCGGGCATCGGCGGCGCCGCCACCGACATCGCCATCCAGGCCGAGGTCTTCGGCAAGATGAAGCGCCGCATCGCCCAGATCACCGCCGCCCAGACCGGCCAGACCGTCGAACGCATCACCGCCGACGCCGACCGCGACCGCTGGTTCGACGCCGACGAAGCCCTCACCTACGGCTTCGTCGACCACATCGTGGCGAACGGGCAAACCGCCACGGCCTGACAGCGCGAAAGCGGGGGATGCCAGCCCGCTGTGCGTCCCCCGCCAGCCGGCACCACCACGCTCGACCGCATGACGATCACCTTGAAGCCCCACAGCACCGTGCTCTTCGCCGGCGACTCCATCACCACCCTCTGGCGACCCGAAGGCGAAGACCGCTGCGGCTACCCCCTGCTCGTCGCCGGCGAATGGTGCTTCCGCCACCCCGGCCGCCCCATCACCTGGCTCGACACCGCCGACGCCGGCCACACCGTGACCGACCTCGAAGCCCGCTGGCAGACCGACGTCCTCGACGCCCACCCCGATGTGGTCTCGATCCTCGTCGGCGTCAACGACAACGGGCGCCACACCTTCGATCCCCGCGCCCGCGAAGTCTCCGCGGACGAGTTCGCGGCGGGCTACGACCGCCTCCTCGCACCCCTCGCCGAGGCCGGCACGGAGCTGATCCTCATCGAGCCGTTCCTCCTGCCGGTCGACGGGATCACCGAAGCCGGTGACATCCGCATCGACGACGACGTCCGCCGGGACTGGCGAGCCGGCCTCGACCCGAAGATCCAGGCCGTGCGGCACCTCGCGAGCGAGTACGGTGCCCGCCTGCTCGCCGCCGACCGCATGTTCGCCGCGCTCTCCGCGGAAACCGGACCGCGACGCTGGTCCAAGGACGGCGTGCACCCGACCCCCGCCGGCCACGCGGCACTCGCGGAAGCGTGGTTGCGGCTGGTCGCCTGAAGGGGTCCCCGGTTCTGTGCGGGTTTTACGGGGTCATAAGCGACGGCGGGGGCTGGTTTTTC
>NZ_JAAGNB010001662.1:0-8942 GCF_010550475.1 Amycolatopsis sp. SID8362 | reverse complement strand
ACCAGCGCGAGGTGCGCGAACCGCCGCGGCGGCCACGGGAGCGCCGCCGCCCGGTCGAGGTCGGCGTCCTGCCCGCTCAGGCCGATCGCCGCCACCGCGATGCCCGCCGTCAGCGTCACGGCCACCAGGATGAGGTTCCAGGAGCCCCGCCCGAGGAACCACAGCCCGAGTGTCACGGCGAGCAGCGCCGCGGCCGCCGCCGGCAGCTGGCGAGAGCGGGCGTACAGCGCCGCCCACCTCATCTGAGCGCTCCGGGCACGAGCGTGTCGAGCGGTTCACCCGTGCAGGTCAAAAGGGCCTGCCGCAGTGCGGTGATCCGCGTGGCTTGGACGTCGGCCGGCAGGGCGCGGAACTGCCGCCACACCTGCTCGATCGACGGCAATTCCCGCTTGAACCAGTTCCGGGTGTATTCGGGCAGCGGTTCGAGCTTTCCGGTGAAATACCCGGCCGCGATCGCGCGGGCGGCCTGGTCCGCGATGCCGGCGGCGCTCGGCCGCTCGCAGCTGGGCAACCCGGCCCCGGACAGTACGGCCAGCCGCAGGTCGTCCGCACCCGCGGTGAGCAGCAGGTCGTTGCGCTGGAAGTCCAGGTAGACGACGTGCGGATCACGCCGCGGCGGCTCGGTCACCGGCGGCGCCAGGACCTGCTCTTCGATCCGGGTGGGCGGGTCGGGCAGTTTCGCCAGCATCGCGAGCGCTTCACGACCCGGGCCCCGCAACGCGGCAAGCCGGTCGCGGTGCAGTTCGGACACGCAGATCGGCCCGTCGCAGACCTTCCGGCCGGCCACGCTGTCCGTCGTGAGCGCGTCGGCTGACACCGCCGGGAACAACGGCAGGGCCACGGCGAGCCCCGCGGCGAGCGGCAGCAGGCTGAGCAGCCGCGTCCGCACGGAACGCGCGGCCAGCAGCAGGAACGACGTCACGGCCAGTCCGAGGAACCACACGCCCTGCCCGAGGTCGAGCGACGCGGTGGTCGTGACCATCTCCCCGCGCGGCTCCGCGAGCGACGGCGCGAGTGGCCCCACCCGGGCGGGGAACACCGGATCCAGCCCGCTCTCGAGCGACATCCAGCAGAGGATCGTCAGCACGAACGCCAGCACGGCCGCCCCGGGCGCGGCCAGCGGGTGCGGCAGCAGCCGCCCGACCGCCAGCCCGAGCCAGCTGCCCGCGAGCACCCCGAGCGACCCGACGAGCAGCACCGGCAGGAAGCCGAGCGAGAAGAACCCGTCGTGCGCGAGGATTTCGACGGCCCCCACGGCGAACACGACCAGGAAACCGGCCACGCTCAGCCCGCCGACCGCACCGGCCAGCCGCACCAGCCGCTGCCAGGCGGGCCGCGACGTGGTGGCGAGCAGCTCGACCATCCCGGAGCGGCTGTCGCGCATGCCTTGGATGGCCCCGGCCCCCACGACGACCGGCCAGAGAAAGACCAGCAGGAACCGCAGCCACAAGGCGGTCGTGGTGCTGTGCGCGGTCCACGGCGCGGGCGCTTTCCACCACGGGCCGGTGAGCAGGAAGAGAAACCCGAGCGCGAAGACGACAACCGCCAGCCCGGCCCAGGGCGCGATGGAGCGCCGGAGTTCGGTGCGGAGGATCATCGGACCACCGCCTGGGTGCCCGAGGCCCTCGCGCTCGGCGTGCGTCGGGCGGCAAGCGCGAGTTCGGCCCTGCCGCGGCCCCGCGCGAGTCCGGCCGCGCGGCAGCTGAGCGCGAGTCCAGGCCCCACATGGCCCACCGCAAGCCCGGCCCCACCGCGGCTCGCCGCAAGCCCGGCGGCAAGGCGGGCAAGCCCAAGTCCAGCCCCGCCGCGGCCGAGCGCAAGCCCGGCCTCACCACGACCCAGTGCCTGTTCCTCGGACATCACCACGCCCCCTTGCCCGGCTCGTGGTTCAGCAGCGCCGAATAGCCGCGCTCGATGGGGCTGTCGCCGACGTGCTCCAGCGTGCCCGCTTCGGCCAGCTCGCCCGGTGTTCCCTGGAACACCAGCTTCCCCTCCGCGAACAGCACCACGTCCGAGCACGCCGTCGCGACGTCCTCGACCAGGTGCGTCGAAATCAGCACGCACGAATCGCGGCCCAGCTCCTGCACCAGCTCGCGGAACCGCACGCGCTGGGCCGGGTCGAGGCCCGCGGTCGGCTCGTCGAGGAGGAGGATGTCCGGGTCGTTGACGATCGCCTGGGCGATCCCCACCCGGCGCACCATGCCGCCGGACAGGGTTTTCATCCGGTCGTCGGCCCGGTCGGCGAGCCCGACGCGCTCGATCGCGCGCTGGACCGCGCCCGGGATGTCCTCTTTGGACACCTCCTTGAGCCACGCCAGGTACTCGACGAACTCCCGGACCGTGAACCGCTTGTAGTAGCCGAAGTTCTGCGGCAGGTACCCGATCCGGCGGCGCAGGTCACGCTGGCCGGCTTGGCCGCCCGCCGGCGTGCCCAGCAGCGTCAGGCTGCCCGCCGCCGGCCGGAGCACCGTCGCCAGTGCCCTGATCAGGGTCGTCTTGCCCGCGCCGTTGGGCCCGAGCAGGCCGTGCACCCCCTTGCCGAGGGACAGGTCCAGCCCGTCCACGGCCATCTTCCGCCGCCCCACCCGCACCTTCAGCCCCTGCGCCCGGATTTCCCAGGCGTAGGTCGCCGGTGCGACCTCGGCGGCCCCCACTGCCCGCATAGCTTCCTCCCTAGTGGTGCGCGCCGAGCCGGGTGTACGCCGCCCTGTGCAGGGCGACGACCACCGTGGTCAGCGCGAAGATCCCCGCCCACACCGGCAGCGCGCCGGTGGTGAGCGCAAACGCTTGCTCCCGCTGGATGAACGCGGGCAGCACGACGATCGCCACCCACACCGCGATCAGCGCGTACGCCGCCCGGCTGACGCCGAACACACCGCCGAGCGCGAGCGTGCCGGTCGTGAACGCCAGGCTCGGCAGCAGCCAGAGCGCCGGCGCGGTGCCGGTCAGCCACCCGGCGAGGCCGAGCACCGGCAGGACGACGGCGAGCACCGCCACCGTCCGCCGGACGACCAGGTAGAGCCCGGCCCGCGGCGTCGCGGCGACGACCTCGTACGCCGGGTCGAGCCCCCGCGCCCACGACGCCGCGACCCCGAGCACCGGCAGGATCGGGGCGAAGAGCTGCACCGCCGGCACGTGGAGCACCGCGTGCCAGACCCCGTCGAGCAGCACCGCGACCAGGGTGACCGCCGCGATCATCGCCAGCCACGGCGCCATCGCCGGCGTGACCCAGGTGTCGAGCCACCGAAACCTCCGCAGCCGGGGCCGTGACCTCGCCACCGGCGACTCGTGGAACGGGACCGGCGACAGCCGGAACTCGAGCTCGGGCTCGAGCCGGTTCCAGACGACGTCCACCACCGGCTGGACGGGCGCGACCTCGGCGATCTTCGCCCGGCACACCCGGCAGCTCTCGAAGTGGGCCTCCAGGCCCCACAGCTGGTCACCCGGGAGGTCGCCGCCCGTGACGTACACGGCGATGAGCCGGTCCGGCGCGTGGTTCATGACAGTGCCTCCCGCATCGCGATCCGCGCCCGGCGAGCGCGGGTCTTGACGGTTCCTTCCGGCAGCCCCAGCAGGACGGCGGTCTCGCGGACGGTCAGCCCGTCGAGCACCATCGCCTGCAGGACCGCCCGCAGCTCGGGCGCGAGATCGCGCAGCGCGTCGCCGATCTCGTCGCCCAGCGCCACCGACAGCGCCTCGTCTTCCGCGGCCGCCACCGGCGCGCAGTCGAACGCGATCTCCGGCGGCGGCTGCGCGTGGTGCGCACGACGACGGAACGCGTCGACCAGCCGGCGCGCCGCGATCGTCCACACCCAGCCGACCGCGCTCCCACCGCCGACCGCTCCCGCGAACGAACCCGCCGCGCGCCAGACCGCCAGGTAGGTCTCCTGCATGACCTCGGCGACGATCTGGTCGTCCGCGCACCGGCGGCGCAAGCGCACGGCGAGCCAGGGCGACGTGCGGCGGTAGAGCTCCTCGAACGCCGCGCGGTCGCCCTTGGCCGTGCGCCGGACGAGGTGTTCCTCGTCCGCGCTGTCCAGTGGCAGGTGTCTCACACCAGGCAAGACGCCCGATGATCGGAAACGGTTCTCACCCGGATGTGTGCTGCGTCACACCGATCGGGTGGGCCAGAACTTCCGCCAGCCGTCGGCTTCGAGGGTTGTCGGCTCCAGGCCGGCGTCGCGGGCCGCCTTCTCGGCGCCCCGGACGTCCCGCGCGAACTGCTTCGCGAGCGTGCGCAGCTCGTCTTCGGGGTCGACGCCCGCGCGGCGCGCCGTGGCCGCGATGCGGAACAGCTGGGCGGCGGCGCCCGAGCCTTCGGGGAAGAGGTCGAGCGGGATGCCCGCCCGCCCGGACCGCTGGCCCAGCTTGCCCGCCAGCGCGGCGGCGGGCTGGCCGAGCGCCACGCCGTCCACAATGGACTTGCGCTTCTTCTCGCGCTGCTTCAACTCTTCCCACTTGAGGTTCTGATGCTCGACCGTGTGCACCTTGTCCGCGTCGGCGAACACATGCGGATGCCGCCCGATCAGCTTTTCGACCAGCGCGGTGGCGACGTCGTCGATGCCGAACGGGTCGGCCGAGTCCTCGGCCGCGACGCGCGCGTGGAACAGCACCTGCAGGAGGACGTCGCCGAGTTCTTCGCGCAGCGCTTCACGATCGCCGTCTTCGATGGCGTCGAGCAGTTCGTAGGTTTCCTCGACCAGGTACTGCCGCAGCGATTCGTGCGTCTGGACCGCGTCCCACGGGCAGCCGCCCGGCGAGCGGAGCCGGTCCATCACCTCCGCGGCGCGCACCAGAGGCGGCGGCGGCGTCTCGATGACGACGGCGCCGGTCGCGATGAGCAGCGACGCGGCCGGCTCGTCCCGCGACCCGGCCAGCAGCACGACGTCCTTCAGCGAAGGCGCCTCGGTGACGGCCGGGACGCCGAACGCGGCCGGGTCGACGTCGGTGGCCGCGTAGACCTCCGTGGACTCGCGAAGGAGCTTCAGCGCCGCGCCGGGCAGCGTCGTCCCGCGGACGACAACGACGACACCCGTGGTCACTGCTGCGCGGGCGCGGCACCGCGCACGGGCAGCACGATGCCCTGGGTGGCGTCGGAGTTCGGCACGAGGTTCATGCCCACAACATCCCACACGCCGTAACGCGGGTTGACGCGCAGGCCGCTCTGCCCGAGGTACGGCTGCAGCAGCCGGGTGCCGATCGACGTCAGCTGCGCGTCCGTCGGCTTCTGCGCTTCCTGGTCGGCCGGCACGGCCTGGTCGGTGCCGCGGGCGCGGATGACGAAGACGAACCAGTCCGCGCTCTGCGGCTTCTGCGCCTGGAAGACGACGACGCTGTTCTTTTCGGAGCCGAACAGCGCGGTCTGCGCGAGGCCGGGGTACTGCGCGGCACCGAAGAGCTCGGCGGTCTGCCCGGCGGAGTAGCCGCTCTGCGGGGCCGGCATCCCGGTCTGCTGGGCCTGCTGCGCCTGCTGGGCTTCCTGCTGCGCCTGCTGGACGGTGGCCGGCACCTTGCCCGGGTCGGCGGCGAACTCCTTCGCGAGGTCGAACGCGCGGGTGCGGGCGGCCTGGTCGTTGTCCCCGCTGGCGGTGATGCCGATGTAGTCCGCGCCGACGGACAGCTTCGGCAGCGTCTTCCGGGCGAGCTCCTGCTCCAGGACGACGTCGCTCGCGACCTCGTTCCGGTCGCGCAGCTTCGAGACGATCTGCGTGACGGCGACCTGGTCGCCCTGCCCGGTGTCGGTGACCGGGGCCGGAGTCACCTGCGCGGCCAGCGCCGCGATCTTCGCCTGGTCCGCGGCGAGGTTCTCCTGCTTCGTGGCGCGCACGGTCAGCTCGTGGAGAACGGTCTGCCGGACGATCTCGCGGCCCAGCAGGTCGAGCTTGTGCTCACCGGCGAGCTTCTTCGCGTACGGGTGTTCGCGGACGGCCTGGTCGATCATCGACTGGACCGAGTCGATCGACACCGACCGGTCGCCGACGATGACGGCGCTGCCGACCTGGCTGGGGCCGGCACCGCACCCGGCGAGCAGAAGAGCACCGGCAACGACCGCGACCAGCGCGCGAGGGCGCCCCATGATCCGCATCACAACGCATACCCTCTCACACCATCGGTGCCGAAACGCAACACCCTTGGGGTACCGGCGGCCGTAATGTCGACTTATGGACCATTGGCTGACCATCGAAGTCTTCGACGGTGAGCACACGGCCACGAAGTGGCGGCTCGCCTACGGTGACGCACTCGCCGAAGCGGCGCTGACGAACGGCGCCGAGCAGTGGGTGTGGCACGAGCACCGGTGGGGTGTGGTGCTCGAAATCGAGTTCGGGAGCGAGGAACGGCGCGACGCGTTCCGGGGGCTGCCGGTCGTGACGGCGGCGCTGGACGCCGTCCCGGATCCGGCGCGGGGGTTGCTGGTGTACCCCGGACGGGGCGGGGGTTCGGGTTCGCGCATGCCGCGGCGGCCCCGGCCGCTGCCGATGGCAGGCGCCGGCGCGGTTCCGGTGCCCCAGGAGCAGGTGCGGATGGGGCTGGCGGAGGCGCTGCCGCCGATGTTCAGCGAAGTCGGCTGACCCCGGAGTTCGTGAAGGCCACCTTCCTCGAGGTGGCCTTCACGTGCTTCCGCTAGACCGCCGCCGGTTTCTTGGTCAGCTGCACCAGCAGCTTCGTGCACCAGTCCAGCAGTTCCTCGTCCCGCAACGTCGGCGCGCCGATCCGGCCGCCCGCCGGGCCCTCGGTCGGCTTCGGCACCGACACCGTGTTCGTCACCGCCTTGTACAGCGCCTTCGGGTACAGCCGCTTCAAGCGCACCATCTGCGAATCGGCCAGCGGCAACGGCGCGAAGCGGATTGTGTTCCCCTGGACCGCCACCTCCGTCACGCCCGCCTCGCGGCACGTGTGCCGGAACTTCGCCACCGCCAGCAACCGGTTGACCGGCGCTGGCGGCTGGCCGTAGCGGTCGATCAGCTCTTCGCGGACCGCGTCGAGGCCCTCGGTGTCCGGCGCCGCCGCGATCTTGCGGTACGCCTCCAGCCGCAGCCGCTCGCCCGGGACGTAGTCGTGCGGGATGTGGGCGTCGATCGGGAGGTCGACGCGGACTTCCGCCAGTTCCTCGTCTTCCGCCGGCTCCGCGCCCGCGTGCCGCCGGAACGCGTCGACCGCCTCGCCGACCAACCGCACGTAGAGGTCGAAGCCGACGCCCGCGATGTGCCCGGACTGCTCCGCGCCCAGGATGTTGCCCGCGCCGCGGATTTCGAGGTCCTTCATCGCGACCGCCATGCCCGCGCCCAGCTCGGTGTTCTGCGCGATCGTCGCCAACCGGTCGTGCGCCGTCTCCGTCAGCGGGGCCTCCGGCGGATACAGGAAGTACGCGTACCCGCGCTCGCGCCCGCGCCCGACGCGGCCGCGCAACTGGTGCAGCTGAGCCAATCCGAGCAGATCGCCGCGTTCGACCAGCAGCGTGTTCGCGTTCGAGATGTCGAGCCCGGTTTCGACGATCGTGGTGCACACCAGGACGTCGTACTCGTTTTCCCAGAAACCCTGGATGATCTTTTCGAGCTTCTCCTCGTTCATCTGCCCGTGCGCGGTGACGACGCGCGCCTCCGGCACCAGCTCCCGGATCCGCCGCGCCGCCTTCTCGATCGAGGAAACGCGGTTGTGGACGTAGAAGACCTGGCCGTCACGCAGCAGCTCGCGGCGGATGGCCGCGCCGACCTGCTTGTCGTCGTACGCGCCGACGTAGGTCAGGATCGGGTGGCGGTCTTCCGGCGGGGTCAGGATCGTCGACATCTCGCGGATGCCGGCCAGCGACATCTCCAGGGTGCGCGGGATCGGCGTCGCCGACATGGTCAGCACGTCGACGTGGGTGCGCAGCGCCTTGATGTGCTCCTTGTGCTCGACACCGAAGCGCTGCTCCTCGTCGACGATCACGAGGCCGAGGTCCTTGTAGCGGATGCCGGTCTGCAGCAGGCGGTGCGTGCCGATGACGATGTCGACCTCGCCGCTCGCGAGCTGCTCGAGGATCGCGTCCGACTCCGCCTTGTTCGTGAACCGGGACAGGCCCTTGATCTTCACCGGGAAGGAGCGCATGCGCTCGGTGAAGGTGTTCAGGTGCTGCTGCGCGAGCAGCGTCGTCGGGACGAGCACCGCGACCTGCTTGCCGTCCTGGACCGCCTTGAACGCCGCGCGCACGGCGATCTCCGTCTTGCCGTAGCCGACGTCGCCGCAGATGACGCGGTCCATCGGGACCCCGCGCTCCATGTCGGCCTTGACCTCGTCGATGGCCGCGAGCTGGTCGTTCGTCTCCGTGAACGGGAAGGCGTCTTCCAGCTCGCCCTGCCACGGGGTGTCCTGGCCGAACGCGTGCCCCGGCGCGGCTTGGCGCGCCGCGTACAGCTGCACCAGCTCCGCGGCGATCTCCTTGACCGCCTTCTTCGCCTTGGCCTTGGTGTTCTTCCAGTCCGAGCCGCCCAGCTTGTTGAGCGTGGGCAGCTCACCGCCGACGTAGCGGGAAACCTCGTCCAGCTGGTCGGTGGGGACGAACAGCCGGTCACCCGGGTGGCCGCGCTTCGACGACGCGTACTCCAGCAGGAGGTACTCGCGGGTGGCGCCGGCGACCGTCCGCTGGACCATCTCGACGAACCGGCCGATGCCGTGCTGGTCGTGCACGACGTAGTCGCCCGCCTTGAGCGCCAGCGGGTCGACCGCGTTGCGCCGCCGGGACGGCATCTTGACGTTCAGGTCCTTTGTGGACGTTCCGGCGCCCGCGCCGCGGCCGGTGAGGTCCGCCTCGCTCAGCACGACCAGGGCGAGCTCCGGCGACACGAAGCCGTCGGTGAGGCCGCCGCAGGTGACCGTGACCATGCCCGCCGCCGGTGCCGCGGTCAGGCCGTCGCCGGCCTGCGTCGCCGGGACGTCGGCGCCCGACAGCTGCTCGACGGCGCGCG